>JACMIU010000606.1 GCA_014380985.1 Armatimonadota bacterium
CAGATTCGTGACCGTGCCGTCCACGTTCCAGCGCAGGGCGCGGCTGAAGTTGAAACCGACCACCCCAAAGCCGACCACCGCACCGCCGCTGGTTGCGCGGACGTAAGAAGTGGAGCCTTCGGCAAGGTAAGGGGGACGGATCAAGCGCGTGAAGGCATAAATATCGCCGGTCGGGGTTTGCGCGAGCGCGGTAAGCGGCGACAATAGCGCGGTGAGCGCGGCGACGATGGAGAGTATCTTCATATGTTTGTTTCTTCGCAGTAATGCGCCCCGGTTCTACTGCTCATTGCGCCCCGCACAGGCGTGATTCCTGCCCGCGGCGGATCTCCAAAATAAAAAACAATTCGCCCCGCTTTTGTAACAAACGTTTTGTATAATGGACGCAGGCAAATTGCAAACTTTTGTTTGTAACGCGCCGAGGAAATCAGCCCCATGCCCGAACCCGTAACGCCCGAACAACGACTGCAAATCGCGTCCGACCTGTGGGACTGGACGCCGCACCCCGGTCAACGCGAGCTGCTTTGCCTGCGCGACGCCACCGGCGCGGAACCCCGCGTTCTGGTCGCTGTCTGCGGGCGGCGTTGGGGCAAGACCGAGGCGATGGCGACCGATACCGCGATTCGTTTGCTCACCGAGCCGGACTTAGGGCAGATGGTCGTCGCGCCGACGTGCGATCAAGCACGGCTATTTTTTGACGCCGTGGCGGACAAAATCGCCGACGCGCAGGCGGGCGATGCGGCGGCGGCGTTCCCGGTGCTGTCCGTTTTGCAAATCAAGCAAACACCGTACCCGCAGATTCGGCGCAAAACCGATGGAGTGGCGTTGTTTTCGGCGCGAACGGCGGGGCGCACCGGGCGTTCCCTGCGCGGATTTGGCACGACGCGCAAACTGCGCCGCTTCCGCGTTATCGTGGACGAACGTGCTTTTGTGCCGGATGAGGCGATTGAGCGGGCGATTAAACCGATGCTGGCAACGTCGCCGGGCGGCGGGCAATTGGTCATGATTTCGTCGCCGAACGGACGGCGCGGCGGGTTTTACAACGACTTTTTGAAGGGTGAACAGGGCGGGGGTGGGCGGTATCGCGCCGTGCGCTTGCCGAGCTCGCAGAACCCGATGGTGGACGCGGCGTTTTTAGCCGAGATGCAAGCCGAGATGAGCGAGCGGGCGTTTCGCGCCGAGTTTCTTGCCGAGTTCACCGATGGCACGGGGCAGGTGTTTCCCGACGCCGAGATTGACGCGGCGACCTGTTTGGACGATTACGGCACGGTTCCCCGCTTTGGCGCAACGTATGTGGCGGGCGCGGATTTCGGACGGCGCGGCGATTACACCGTGGTTTGTGTGCTTCAGGTCGAAGGCGCGACGCTCCGGTTGGTCGGTTTTGCGCGGTGGCGCGGCATTGGCTACGGGCTTCAGGCGGTGCGCGTCGCCGAACTGTTGCAGAGTTGGAACGTTTCGCGGTGCGCGACCGACGGCACGGGCGTGGGCGACCCCGTGACCGATTCGCTCCAGACCGAACTGATGAACCGCGCCGTGAACTGTGCGCTGGAGCCGATAGTGTTCACGTCCGCGAGCAAGGAGCGTTTGATAGACACGCTTTCGCTTGCCCTGTCGCGGCAAACCGTACGCTTCCCGCCGCACCCAGATTTAATCGCCGAACTGCGCCGCTACGAGTTTACGACCGGCGACAACGGCAACACGCGCTTTTCCGCCCCATCGGGCGTTCACGATGACGCGGTATGCGCCCTCGCGCTCGCCGTTCACGCGGCGCGGGATTTCGTGCGCTACGCGGGCGCGGGCGGCGCGGGTGAGCCGTTGACGCGGTTTGTGCATCGGGCGCGGCGGGAGGCGAGCGGGGATGTACCATCCTCCGGTTAGGGGCGTTCCGCCTGAGTATCCTGCGGATACGGGCAGGGCGGTCGAGAACGGCGGGGGGTGAGTGCCAAACTGTATCCGAAGGATACTCAGGCGGAACGCCCCTAACCGGAGGATGGTACATCCCCGCAAATAATAAAGGAGAAACTAAAACCATGTGGCAATTCTGGAACAACAAAATAAGTGCGACGCAAGCGCAACCCGCGCCGTTCGCCCCGGCGACCGCGCCGCCCGTAGTAAACAGCGCGACGCGAACACGCACGAGTGGCAATCGCGTGTCCGCGTTGCAACTGTTGCCGCTTTATGAGGGCGCGTTCGACGGGGCGAGTTTGCCGCCCGGTGGCGGGGCGACAATCGAGAAGATGCGACGCGACGCGCAGGTGCGCTCGTGCCTGACCACCAAACGGCTGTCGGTGCTGTCGGAGGACGCGCACGTTTATCCGGCGAATGATTCCGCCGACGCGAAACGTGCCGCCCGTTTGGTGGAGGAAACCTTGCGTCGTTTGCCGGGCGGAATCGGGGCGGTAGTGAGTGGCGCACTCGACGCCTTAGCGACCGGCTACGCCCTCGGCGAACTGGTTTGGGACGCCGAAAACGGCTACCTCGCGCAGATTCGCTGGCATGACCCGCGCCGGTTCGCGCTTCTCGCCGATGCTTCCGGCGCGGTAGTCGCCATCAAGCCCGTCGGAGCCGGAACGGACACCGCGCCGATTCCGCGAGAGCGTTTCGTTTTGTACACGTACCAGAGCCGCTACGGTTCGCCGTTCGGCGAGAGCGATTTAATCGCGGCGCACGAGCCGTGGTGGCGCAAGCAAACCCTGAACCGGATGTGGCTTTCCGCCTTAGACCGGTTCGGGACGCCGCCGGTGGTGGCGACTATCCCGACCGGGTTCGGGCAGAAAATGGCGGACGATTTGGCGGCGCAACTCGCCCGGTTGCAAACCGAATCGGCAATCACGGTTCCGGCAGGGGTCGGCGTCACGTTCGACCAGCAACGCCTCGAACCCGGCGCGGGGTTTCTTTCGGCGGTGGCGTATCAGGATGCGCAGATTGCCCGCGCCGTGCTGGGGCAGGAACTCGGCTCGCAAGCCGGAACCGGCGCGGGTTCCTACGCCCTCGGCAAGGTGCATCAGGCGGTCGGCGACGACTGGATTCAGTCGCTCCGCTCGGATATTGCCGCGTCGCTTCTTTCCGCGCAAATCGCCCGCCGCATCACGGAAACGTTCTTCGGCGACGCCCAAAATGCGCCCACGATTACGTTCCCGAACCTGACCGACGCCGAGCTTCTGGCGCGGCGCGAAACGGTCGGATTGCTCCTTTCCGGCAAAGTCGTCGCTCCGGATGAGGCATGGATTCGCGGCTGGCTCGGTGTGCCGGAAGGGGAAACACAATGACACCATTCGGAAACTTACTGGCGCGGCGACTTGCCGCTCTTATCGCCCGGTTCGGGCAGGGAATCGTTATTCGGCGCGGCGATAGTTCGTTCGCGGCATCGGCACGGGTCACGGTGATGAGTACGGCGACGCGCTACAACTATTTCCGCTTCGACGAAACGCAAGCGTGGCTCGCGCCCGCCTACACGGTGACGATTGCCGGGGATTACGCCCTGCCGACTGGCGCGGTCGTAGCGGGTGATGTCGTGGAACTGCCCACCGGACTGTATCCGGTGCGGCGTGTGGACAAACCGCGTGTCGGAAACGTCGTGTTCAAAACCGTGCTGTACGTGGCGCAAACGGGGTAGCCGCTTTGCTTATCCGGGCGGCGAAGCGTTACTTCGCCGCCGCGTCGGTCGTGATTACCTTTTCGAGTGCGGGAGCCATCGCCCGCATGAAGTCCTGTTGCGTTTTCACCATTTCGGGGTCGGTCGCACCGGGCGTTTGCGCCGTCGTGAGACGAACGAACGTCCAACCGTTCTTGTTCGGAATCACGCGCTCCAGTGCCATCAGCACCTGTTGCTTCACGAAGTCGCATTCGGTGGTTTTGCCGGACGCGAAAAAGTACGTGATTGTCGTGTTCGGCGCGGGAACGCGGGAACCGTCCACGTTCAGGTGAACCGCCTCGGCGTCGCGCCCGGCATACGGCAAACTCGTGCGGTCTTTCGACACAATGCTGTAGCCCGCCGCCGGAAAGCACAGTTCGGGTCGGTGCGCGAACTCGCGGCGACCGTAGCGGCGATACACTAAGAGAATATCCACCGCCTTGCCTTCGGGGTTCTGATAGCGACGCTGGATATAGGTGTCGGCTTTAATCTGCGCCATTGTCGCCGGGTCAATCTCAACATCGCCCGCCGACTGCCAGTTGCCTACGCTCATCGGGATATTTTTGACATCGGCTATCTCGCCGGTCGGTTCGGGGCGCAGTTCCCAGAATGTGCCAAGTGCGGTTGTCGCCGCCATCAGCGCAAACACGGCAGGGTAGTTCGGCTTGTACGAGGGGCGCACCGTAACCCCGATAGCCGGGGTTTTGTAAACTTCGCTCATACCGTCACCTCCGTGTTTGTAGTTTTCGGTTTCTTCTCGTCACGCTTTGCGCCGGTCGCCCATTCCATAAAGTTGCCAATGCTGATCAGGATAGCGAAGGCGATGATGAACAGCATCGGCGACGACAATTCATGAAAAGCGGTCACGGCGAACTTTTTGTCGCCATACGCGCCGATGAGAATAATCAAGGTGATGCGTGTTAGGTTTGCCGCCAGCGCAATCGGAATCGCGCACATGAACAGCACC
>JACMIU010000607.1 GCA_014380985.1 Armatimonadota bacterium
CAACGCGCACTTCGCCGGAAATGTTATCAGTTTGCCCCGCGTACTTTTCGGTGTTAGTTCGCGCCTCGAAACGCACCTGTTGCCCCGCGCCGGAGGCGATGCGGTAGACAACAGGCGCGGCGTCGGCGACACGCAAACCGCCGACGCAAAGCAGGAAGGAGAAGACAAGTCGGACGTTCATCGTCGCATTATATCGCTTTACGACGGCGCGGCTACGGTTTTATCGGCACTTTGGGCTTCGCCGGGTAGAACGTGCTACGCAAACGCCGCCCGCCCAGAATCGAAAGCGGGGTTCGTTGGAACATGATGTCGTCCAAAGCGAAGTCGTTGCCGTAGCCCTGCGTGTTCTGGTTGATAACATATATGTCGGCTACAGTGTTGTTGCCGGAGTTCCAAACCGCCTCGAATACACCCCACAAACCGGCGGTTTCGGACGCGGTGAAAACGGGACCTATCAGTTTGCCGTTGATACGAAATTGCAGTTCCGCCGGGCTAACTTCGTCCGGTGTCCATGTGGATACCCACGTGGAAAAATAGTAGTTGGTATACGCTTTCACGGCGATACGTTGTCCCCACACGATTTGCCCCGGTTCGCCCGCGCCGTTCACGAGCAGAAACGCGCCCTTGTCGTCGCCGGTAGTGTGGTCGAAGTAATCAAACATTTTCGCCCCGGCACTGTTGAGCAAGAACGGGCGGTGCGTGTTTCGCGCCACGGTGAAAACACTTGCGGGAATCAGCGCGTCGGCGACCGGCTCCACGTATTTGTTGCCGTGCAGAAAACCGGTGTTTCCGTCGCTAAAATCGCCGTTGACCACCAAGTTCTGCGCCCCAGCGTCGCGGCTACCGGCGAACATCAGTCCGGCGAACAAGGCGATAGCGACGCGCATCATTTTGTGGGAAATCATGAGGGTAAACCTTTGGCAAGACGACTGATTGTAGGTTCATTCTATCCAATAACCGCCGGTGCTGTCAAAGTGCCGAAGCCTCGACACACGCCGTTCGCATGTCGGGGCTTCGAAGAATTGTTGCCGACTTAGATGGTCAGCGTGGAGGTGATTTCGGTGATTTTGTGGCGAGACATCGCAAGGTTCGCCCGCGACTTGTCGAGCGCGACATACACGAACAAGCCCGCCGCTCCCTTGCCTTTCATAGGTCGGATAATGTGGTACTGCGTTCCGAGAGTGATCAAAATGTCTTCGATTTCGTCGTTCAATCCCAAGTCGCCCATGGTTCGCATTTTAGCGCGTACCACTTCGGTATTGCCCGCTGCCGCGACTTCAAGGTTCAGTGTGCCGCCGCCCGCCTGTCCGAGGCTCATACCCGATTCGAGGTCAACGATTGCGACGCCGATTGCGCCGGGGAGTTGCATCACTGCCGCGAGTGAGTTGGTTAAGTTTGCCATTTTCTTTGTTCCTGTTCTCCGTGATTGCTAGAGGACGTGCCGCGAACCGTATCGCTACGCTTCTTCTGCTACGACGCATGATTACTGCCGGTGTCTTACCGATGCCGAAGCAATTTTCGCTATTTTTGTCACTGTAACGGCAACGCTTGCGTATTGTCCGTCACGAACATATATTCGGTGCAACAAGGAAGAATGTTTAGGGCGGCAATTACCGGTTTTTTCGCGTGTCCGGGGACGAAAAAACCCGGCACGGTTATTGCTTTAACAACTCTGTGTAGAAAGTATTTGGTTTGTGTTTGAGGACAGGACGAAAAAGACGAAAAACGAAAACGATGCTCACGTTAAATCCGCTTTTTCACAAACTGTTCGCGCTGTCCGGCATCACGGCGATACTTGCCGCAAATATAGATACCGGCGAACTGCTTCTGAACGTCGGCGACTTGTCCGATGAGCAAGCTCATCAGACAAGCCTGACGAATGCTAAGCTACTGCGCCTCAAGATAAGCATGGTCGCGTGTCAGCACCATCAGGTATTGGAGGAAATGATTGTTTCCGTGAGCAATCAGTACCATCTGATTTACCTTCTTCCCACACATCAGATCACGGTTCGCAATTTTTTGTATGTCATCTTGGAAAAGGAAACCTCCAATCTTGCCCACGCACGGCACAGGATTCACGCTTTGATGGAGGAGCTTTCCCAGCAAAAGGATGAAGTACGCTTGCTGGAGATCGAAACCGATTATCTGATGGATACGGACGGTATTCGCACCAAAATAAAAAGTGTGGAGGACGGAGACCCTGCCGAGACGGAAGAGGAAACGCCGTCGTACCTACGAACCGAAGCGGCATTACGTCTCCTTGGTATCGAGCCGGAGGATATACAGAACGCTCCGAAATACTCATCTTTCGTTGAGGAATGTCCATGAGCCGGATTGCTTATTTAGTGTACGCCAGCACCGCCACCGAACCGTTCACGAGCAATGCGTTGTTTCACTTGCTGAAACGAAGCCGCGTCGCCAACGAAAAGCGCAATGTCACCGGGGCATTGCTCTACAAGAACGGCGTTTTTGTGCAACTTCTTGAAGGCGCGGCGGAAGATATTGAGGATTTACGCGAGAAAATCTACCGCGACCCACGGCACACCGGAGTTGTAACGCTGATGCGCGGTTTTGCCGATGATCGCGTTTTCAAGGGATGGACGATGCACTTTATCGTCGCGGACGGGCGCGACGCACAAACGCGGGACGCGAACTACCGGTGCTTGCGCGGCACGGCGGAGGACGGCACTACCGCGCAGGACGATTTGCGGGCGGTTCCGTCGGACGAGTTGCATCCGGGATTGCGACTACTGCTCACGTTCCGCCAAGTCATGTAGCATCTTTTCGACCGCTTCCACTTCGCTCGCTACATCAATTCCCAGCAAGCGCATCGCCACGTCGTCGCGCATGAAAGGGGGCAAGTCGTCTTGCGGAAAGGCTTCGATCTCCCCGTATACTTTGCTCGGTTCTAATTCGCCGCCGATGAGACGTAGCCGCGTCTGATCGATCTGCCGCGCCGACTCCTCGGAATTCACCATCTGTTTTTGCACCTCGGCGACTTTGCGACGCGCCAACGCGAGATTGGCGACGGTTTTATCCAAAATCACATAGATAAACATCGTGGCAAGCCCGGCGGAACAGGCGATCAGGCGAATCATGTGATAGTGACGATCGAGCGTGATTAGCACATCCTCAATCGTTTCATGATGTTGGTCGGACGCGAAGCGCATCTTAGCGCGAAGCATTCGGGCGTTGACCAACCCGGCGGTTTCCAGTACGCCGGTCACCGTGACACCGGCACGGGCGAGGCACTCCCCCGTTTCAATGTCCACAATCGCGCACGCATTCACCCCGTTTTGTTCCATCACCGCACGAACCGCTTGTTCAAACGGCATTATCTCCTGCTTTCTCGACCTTCGTCTTCCCTATAGCGACGAGGCGGAAATAGTACAACTAACAAGAACCATTATAGGTTCCCGAAACTATTTCCTCACGGCAAAAATACGGGAATTGTGTTGCCACAAGAAAAACCTTTTTTCGCACACACTTGACGCGATTCGATGAACCGTTCTACAATCGGCTTAGCGGTTTCTTGTCGCCGCCCCGCCATGAGACTGAAGAAACTTACCCTGCACGGCTTCAAAACGTTCGCCGACCGTACCGAAATCACCTTCGCGCCCGGTGTGACCGCGATTGTCGGACCGAACGGGTCGGGCAAATCGAACCTGCTGGACTCCTTGCTGTGGGTGTTGGGCGAACAGAAAACGTCCGCGCTTCGTGCCGCGAAAGCATCCGACGTGATTTTCGCCGGGTCGGGCAAGCGCAAGGCGATGGGCATGGCGGAAGTGTCGCTCACGGTGGACAACGAAGACCGCTTCCTGCCGCTCGATTTCGCCGAGGTCACGGTGACGCGCCGGGCGTACCGCAACGGCGAATCGGAGTACCTGCTCAACAAAACGCCGTGCCGGTTGAAAGACATCACCGATCTGTTTCTCGATACCGGGGTCGGGCGCGGCGCGTATGCGATTGTCAACCAGTCGGAGGTAGACGCGATTTTGTCCGCCCGTGCCGAAGACCGCCGCGAACTGTTCGAGGAAGCCGCCGGAATCAAAAAGTACCGCGTCAAGAAGCGTGAGGCGACGCGCAAACTGGACGCCACGGAAGCGAACCTGCTCCGCATCCACGATATTGCCAGCGAGGTGGACGCGAACCTGTCCCCGCTTGCCGCGCAGGCTCGCGCCGCCCGACGCTTCGCCGAATTGTCCGAGCGTCTCAGGGAAATCGAGGTCGCGCAACTCGCCGCCGATTATCACCGATTGGCTACGGAGATTGCCGTTTTGACCGCGCAAGCAACCGCCGCCGACGCGGACGCGGCAGGTTCCCGCGAATCCGCCGCCGAGAACGAAGCCCGCATTACCGAAATGGGCGCGGCGATTGCGGACGCCGAGGGGCAGATGGACGCGGCGCGAACCGCACAGCAAGCCGCAATGACGCGCACCGAACGCGCCGAAGGGCAAATCGCTCTGTCGGCGGAGCGCAAATCGTCGGCGCAAAAAACCGTGGCGAGTGTCGAGGCGGATGTTGAGACGCTGAAGCGCGATGCCGAAAGGTTTGAAGCCGAGGGCGAGGGCTTGGGCATAGCGGCGAAGAACGCCGAAGCCGCCGCCAACGAAACGGGTCAGCAGTTGGCGGTTGCCGAAGCCGCGTCGGGCGAAGCGAGCCGCGCTTTGGCGGAACTTTCGCGCACCGCCGCCGGAGCCGATGCCGAGTATCTCGCTTTGGCGCGGAAACTGGCGACGCAAAAAAGCGAATGGGAGTCGGTACGCGGGCGCATCGCGGCGCGGGAAGCCGAGGTTTTGGAGGCGGACGCCCGCGCCGTTTCACGCGAAAGCGAAGCGGATACGGCGCGAACTTTAGCCGAAAGTCTCGCGGGGCAGACGCAGACCGCGCAAGCGATTTTGACCGAAGCGCGGCGGGTACTTGCCGAGGAGCGCGAACCGGCGCGGGTCGCGGCGACGAGTGCGGTTCAAACGGCGGGCGATGCGCGGCAGTCTAAGGAGCGACGCCTCACCGAAACGGCGGCACGGCTCCGGGTGTTGGAGGAAACCGAAGCCGCGTTAGAAGGCTACTATGTCGGGGTGAAGTCGGTGACAAAAGCGGCGCAATCCGGGAAACTTGGCGGTCGCTACGATTTAGTCGCCGACGTTTTGCGGGTTCCATCCGACCTTGACACCGCTATCGAAATCGCGCTGGGCGGATCGCTTCAAGACGTTATCACCGATACCGAAGCCGAGGCGAAGGCGGCGATTCGCTTCCTGAACGAAACGCGAGGGGGTCGTGCTACGTTCCTGCCGCTGGATGCCCTGCGTCCGCCCGATGTGCCGGATGCCCTGCGCCGCGCCGCGAAGCAGTACGCGGGCGTGCTGGGTTCCGCCGCCGATCTGGTCGGGTACGACGCCGATGTCGCACCCGCGATTCGCGTTCTGCTGGCGCGTGTGCTGATTGTGGACGATTTGGACACGGCGACGAAGGTGTCGCGGTCGCTCACACGGGAGTTCGGCAAGATTGTGACGCTGGGCGGCGAGGTGGTCGTACCGAGCGGGGCGATTACCGGGGGGGCGTCGGGGAGACCGGGGGTAAGTTTACTGGGGCGAAAGCGAGAAGTGACCGAACTGACCGAATCGGTGACGATTTCCCGTGCCGAAGTGGAACGGCTGAAGGTCGCCGAAGCCGAGGCGCGACAAGCGGAGAACACGGCGCGGCAAGCCGTGCGCGAAGCGGAAAGCGCGGTCAGTGCCGCCCGCGACCATGCCGCCGACACGGAGCGCAAATGGCAAAGCGCGAAAGCGGACGCCGATCGCGCCGAACGCGACGCGACGACCCTTGCGGCGCGGGCGAAGCAATTAGCCGAATCGGTGGCGTCCGACCGGGAGCGCGAGGCGAACCTTCGTGCCGCCGTGGAGGGCGCGGAATCCGCCGACACCGGGGCGCAGTCCGTCCGCGAGGAGATTACCAAGCGGCAAGCCGTTTTGTCGGTGCGCCGGGACGAGGCACAGGTGCAGGTACGAACCCTCGGCGCGGAACTCGCCGCCCGCAAGGAACGCGCCCGCGCCGCTTCCCGCGACGCCCAGCGGGTGCGCGAGAACGCCCTTCGCGCCGGGGTGTCCGCCGAGGAGCGAACCCGCCGCGCCGATGAAGCCCGCACTGCCATCGAGCGCGAGAACGCGGGAACCGCTCTGCGCGTTCGGGAGCGCGATGCCGCCCGCGAATCGCTGGCGGAGGCTACCGCCGGGCTGGAAAAATGGCGCGGCGTCCGGCAAACCCTGCTGTCCGAGAACTTCGCGCTGACCGACGTGCTTAAGGCGGCGAACGCTAAGGCGTCGGAGGCGGTCGCGGCGGCGAACGCGGCACGGACAAAATCCGCCCGCACCGAAGCGCAAGCCGAGCAAATCGCCGAGCGGTTGATTGCGGAATATGAATTACTGCCCGAAGACGCCGTGGCGCAGACCGGGGGCGTTCCGGTGGAGCGGGACGTTGCAGCGGAAATCGCCCGGTTGCGCCGCGAAATCAAGGCATTAGGCGCGGTCAATACGGGGGCGATTGAGGAGTACGACCGGCTTTCCGAGCGTTCGCGCTTCCTCGCGGAGCAACGCGCCGACCTGTCCGGCGCGAAAGAGCGTTTGCTTGCCGCCATCGCCGAGATTGACGAAAGCACACGCGGCGTTTTCGAGGAAACGTTTGCGGCGGTCGGCGTGGCGTTCGGACGGCTGTTCGCCCGGTTGTTCGGCGGCGGCACGACGCAGTTGGTGCTGACGAACCCCGGCGATTTGCTCGAAACCGGGATTGATATTTACGCCGAGCCACCGGGCAAGAAGCGGCAGTCGCTCGCCCTGCTATCGGGGGGCGAACGCGCCCTGACCGCAACCGCGCTACTGTTCGCGTTTCTCGAAGTGCGCCCCGCCCCGTTCTGCGTCCTTGACGAAGTGGACGCGCCTCTTGACGGCGCGAACGTCGAAAAGTTCGCCGAACTTTTGCGCGACTTCGGACAGGGAAGCCAGTTTATCGTGATCACGCACAACGCGACTACGATGGAAGCCGCGCCGCTCTGGTTCGGCATCACGATGCAGGAGCCGGGGGTTTCGCGGGGAATTTCCTTGCAGGTTCCCCCGCAGACAGGCGCGGAACGGTTCGAGGGCGAGGGCGCGGCGATTCAATAACCCGTTGTTTAACACGCGGGGCGTTCCGGCGGTATACTATTACAGGAGAACCCAACCGATGTCCACTATTGCCAACCCATCCGGCTTTTTACAAGATTTGGAACGAATACAGCAGGAGTTCCCTGCCGACCCACGACCGCAAGCAAGCGACACGCAAGCACTGAACGCTTTGTTCGGCGTGTTCAAAAACAATCCGCGTTTTGATGCCGTCATGCAAGAGGTGGAAGCGGAACGCCAGCGTCAACGCGACGAAGCAGCTTATGAGTATGACGGAATCGAAGCGCGTAGCGACAAGGTTTCTGCGTAGATGCTTTATCTGCTCGACACCGATCATTTGTCCTATTGGCAACGCTCGACGCCGGGCGGGATTTTGATACAAAAGCGTTTGTCGCAAATCCCTCCCGACGATTACGGAACAACTATCATCAGTTATAATGAGCAGACGGTCGGATGGCTTGGCAAAGTCAATAAGGAACAATCCACGTCGCTACAGGTGGAGACTTACGCCGATTTACACGATAGTTTACGCTTCTTCACTCATATTGCCGTATGGGAGTACACCTTGAAAGCCGCGACGATCTTTGAGGCGTTTCGCAAGAACCGAATCAAAGGCGGCACGAATGATCTGCGAATCGCGGCAATCGCGCTGGCGAATAACGCCACGGTAGTTACTTCCAACCGTCGGGATTTTGAGAGAGTGCCGGGTTTGCGCGTCGAGGATTGGACGGTCACGCTTGAGTAGCGGCGTCGTGGTGCGGGCGGGGCGCGGGTTGTACACGGTGCAAACGGACACCGGGCGCGTGGTTCCGTGCGGCTTGCGCGGCAACCTGAAAAAAAACCTGACGTACCCCGAATCCGGCAACCGGCGTCACAAGGTCGAACAGGCGAAGAAGCGGCGCGAAACGAACCCGCTGGCGATTGGCGACCGTGTGGAGATCGAAGTGGACGAATCCGGCATGACGGGCGTGATCGAGGAGATTATGCCGCGCACCTCCGCGCTAACGCGCCGCTCCGGCAACGAGCGAGAACGGCAAACCCTTGTCGCCAACCTTGACCTTGCGATTATCACGTTCGCCCTGCGCGACCCGCAGGTAGACCCGTGGAAGTTAGACCGCTTTTTGGTGCTTGCCGAGGATGCCGAAGTCAATATCCTGATTGTGCTGAACAAGACGGAACTGGCAACCGATGCCGAGTTCGAGGACGCGGCGAAAGAATACCGGCGCATCGGGTACGACGTGGTAGGAACGTCGGCGCGAACCGGAGCGGGCATTCCCGAACTGCGCGACCGGCTCAAGGGGAAAATCGCGGCGTTTTGCGGGCCGTCGGGCGTTGGGAAGTCGTCTTTGCTCAATGCGCTTCAGCCGGGCTTGCGCCTCAAAACCGCCGAAGTCGGCGACGTGACGCACCTTGGACGCCATACCACGGTGAGTGCGGAACTGATTCCACTGACGTTTGGCGGGTGGCTCGCCGATACGCCGGGCTTGCGACAGGTGGAGTTTTGGGATTTGCCGGAGGAGGATGTCGCCTACTGCTTCCCCGAAATGGAGCCGCTGATGGGCGAGTGCCGGTTCGCCGATTGTCGGCATCGCACCGAGCCGGGTTGCGCGATTCTCGAAGCGAAGCAGGGCGGCGATATTGACGAACGCCGCTATTTGTCGTATTTGCAGATGACCGCGCCGGTTAAACCGGGAGAAAAACCCGCGCCGAAGTATACCCCCGAAGCGAACCGGTAAGATACGTTGTCCCCGGTGACGGACTTTTTTCGGCGGGTAAGAAGGAGAATCGTGCCGCGCTCCCGAATGTAGGCGGCATATTCCGAATCTACGTGTTACACCAAGCACGTTTAGTATTAGAAAGCGACTTCATGACGCAAAAATCGTTTGTTTCCCCCCGCGTAGCGGTGCTTCCCTTGTTGGGTTTGTTGGTGTTTGGCTCCGTCACCGCACCGGCGGCGTTCGCCCGGCAAGCGTCGCCCCCGGCAACGCCCCCGGCTCCCCTCTCGGCTCCGGCGACCGATGCCGCGAGCGATCCGCTTGCCCGCATCCGCGACGAGGGTATCAATCGCTCACAGGTCATGCAAACGATTTCCTACCTGACCGATGTTATCGGGCCGCGTTTGACAAACTCGCCGGGCATGACGCGGGCAAACCAATGGTCGGCGAGTCAGTTGACGAAGTGGGGGCTGGCGAACGCCCATCAGGAGGCGTGGGGCCCGTTCGGGCGCGGTTGGTCGCTCCAGAAGTTTTCGGCGCAGGTCGTCGGTTCCGAGCCGTTTCCGCTGATTGTCTACCCGAAAGCGTGGTCGCCGGGCGTGAAAGGGACGCTAACCGCCCCGGTCGTTTATTTAAATCCCACAACCGAAGCGGAACTGGCGGCATACAAGGGCAAAATCAAAGGCGCGATTGTGCTGAACGGCGCGATGCGCGAACTGCCCGCGCACTTCGACCCGCAAGCGCGACGTTACTCGGATGACGAACTGCTAAAGATGGCACAGGCGACGAAGCCGGAACCGGGAGCGCGGCGACCGACACAAACTCCGACGCCGGAACAACGCGCCGCGACGGAGTTTGCCGCGAAACGGACGCGCTTTCTGTACGACGAGGGCGCGGCACTGCTGATTGACGCCGGGCGAATCGGCGACGACGGCACGGTTTATGTTCAGTCCGCCGCTATCCCGCCGCCGACCCCGTCCGGCACGTTGCCGCCGCCCGCACAGACGCCCGCCCCGTCGTCGCCC
>JACMIU010000608.1 GCA_014380985.1 Armatimonadota bacterium
ACTTTGCGCGAGCAGTGCACGGCACTCGACTTGCCCGCGCCGCCCGAACTCCTTGCGGCGCGGCAGAAAATCACCGAACTCGGTCGGCGCATCACGTCCGACCCGCTCGGCGTCGCCGCAAGCGGTGAACGTGAAATCGCCACGCTTTTGTCCGCCGCCCGTGCCGCCATTGAAACCAATCGCACCGGGCGCGAAACCGCCCGCGCCGAATTGGGCGCGGCACGGCGATTGCTGGCACAGATCGCCGCGCAAGACGCCACGGTCGCCGCCTCCTTCGCCGCGTGTGCGGCAGTTTTGGACACGACTACCGCGCAACCGGGCGCGGGCGCGGCGCGTCTACATTCTTTAGAAGAATGGCTAACGTCGCTCGAAGCATCGGCAAGCGATGGCGAGTGGCAAGCGGTCGCGGTTGGGCTTTCACGGTGGATGCAAACGGCGCAAGGAACGCAGGATGAACTGATGGACGCCGAGCGGGCGAACCAGTCTCTGCTGGATTTGCCGAGCGAACTGCGGGGACGCCATGCCGTGCTGTGTGCCCGAATGCGGGCAATCGGTAGCGGCGACGTTACGCTTTCCCGTCTCGCGGAACAGGCGCGAACGCTCTTGGACGCGCCGCGTCTGCCGGTGGAGCGAACGACAAAACTGATTGAAGCGTGTGAGGAGCGGTTGCGCCGCGAGCAAAGCGGAAGGATAGAGAAGAAATGAATTGTCAGCGAGCTGGTTGCGGCGGAACGATTGTGGACGGCTACTGCGACACGTGCGGACGCGCTCCTGTCGGGGCGACTCCCTCCGCCGTTATGACGGCATCCGCGAAAGTCGGGGCGTCCGCACGGGCTTCGGCATCGCTTTCCGGGCGCGGCAGTTTTGGTACGACCGGTTCCGGGCGCGGCTCGGCGGGTTCGCGGCGCGGCTCCCGCGGCACGACGCGCCGTTCGCTCGGAGCGGGGCTGATTAACCTTGAACCGCTTCCGACGATTGACCCGCTTCAATCGCTCCTGTCCGATCCCGTAGTGCCGGAAGGCAAGCGGTTTTGCCCGAACTGCAACGCAAAACTCAACCTTGTCAAAGGGTTCTGCCCGATGTGCGGCACGGAGTATTCGTTTGTGCCGACGCTAAACCCCGGTGACATGGTGGCGGGGCAGTACGAAGTCAAAGGGGCTATCGCGTTCGGGGGCTTGGGCTGGATTTATCTCGGCTGGGACACGGTGCTGTCGCGCTGGGTGGTGATGAAGGGCTTGCTCAACTCGAAAGACACCGTGGGAGCGCAAGCGGCGGTTGCCGAACGCCAATTTTTAGCCGCCGTGAAGCACCCCAATATCGTCGGTGTTTACAACTTCGTCACGCAGGGAACCGACGGCTACATCGTGATGGAGTACGTCGGCGGCAAAACGCTGAAAACGATTCGCAAAGAGCGCGGCGTTCTGCCCGTCGCCGAAGCCATCGCCTACACACACCGGATTCTGCTCGCGTTCGGCTACATGGAGCGCATGGGACTGGTCTACTGCGACTTCAAGCCCGACAATTTCATGGTCGAGGACGACGACGTTAAACTGATTGACATGGGCGGCGTGCGGCGCGTGGACGATATGGATGGCGACATTTACGGCACGAAAGGCTACTCTGCTCCCGAAGCGAAAGATGACCCGTCGTTCACCGGTGACCTGTACACCGTTGCCCGCACCTTAGCGGTGCTTGTCGCCGATTTTGCGTTTCAAGGAAGTCGCTACGAGTTCGCCCTGCCGACCCCGAAGGAAGAGCCGG
>JACMIU010000609.1 GCA_014380985.1 Armatimonadota bacterium
CGATTTTCCACGGTGATTGTTTGTCGCCGTCTTTCGGCGCGGCAGGGTCTACGGCGAACGTTTCAAAGTCAATGGCGAGCGCGGTCACGGCTTGCAGTTTGTCGCGCACCGATGCCATCAGGAACGAGTATTCGTGCCAGTCGGGAAACGTGCCGCCCGGCTTGCCACGCTTCACGCCTTGCGGCAGGGTTGCCGTTCCCCGTGCGAGTACGACGGACTCTTTCACCGCGCCGGGGGATTCCTGATAATCCATCACGAGCCGGGCTTGAAACCGACTGCGATTGTTCAGCCGGGTAAGAACACTTCCCGGCGCGGTGGTTGGGAACGTTGGCAAACTCTCCGGCGTCGTGACTTGCGCGGACACCTGCGCGACCGCGCTTTCCGCGTTCGGTCCGGTGTGGTCGTCCACGCGAGCGGTTCGCACGGGCAGTGTGA
Organism: Armatimonadota bacterium; assembly: GCA_014380985.1. Lineage (GTDB taxonomy): Bacteria > Armatimonadota > Armatimonadia > Armatimonadales > Armatimonadaceae > JACMIU01. The sequence continues at coordinate 436 of JACMIU010000609.1, forward strand.
ACGCCCCCGGCGCGGCGGTTTCGAGTTGCGCCGGGCGCGACAGGGTGTACCCCCAAAGAATCGGCGAGCGAAACGAAGCGGCGTCGCCAACATCTACCTGCGTTCGCGTGTCCGAACCGTTGAAGCGGATAAACACCGCCGGATGCCGCACGGCTTGTTCGTTGAGCGTTTCGGCGTCACGCACCCGGTAATCAATGCTCGGCTTGTTGCCGGAAGCATCTTCGGGGTAGTTCGCCAGAAAATCGGTACGAAACGGGCGCGGTTCGTAGCCGAAGCCACCCTGCGTGAGCGTGTGGTAATCGGGCATGGCTATCGGCGCGTCGCTGATAACGCCGGTTCGCCAAAACATGAGTTTGGACAGGTGAACATTGATTCGCAAGTCCCGGCGCACATCGAGGCGCACGGTTGCCGGTTTAGTCACCGATTCCGGCGATTCGTCCTTGTCCCCGCCGCGAATAATCTGCGTCGCTTCGTACAAAAACTCGTTCGCCTTTCGGTCTTTGGGACTCGCCGCGCCGAAGAGGTTTCCCCCTGCCGAGTTCGCTTCTACGTCGTTTCCGGCGAACGCGATATATTTTTCCCCGTTCACGCCCTTGTGCGGAAAGATGGTGAGCGTGTGCGGAAAGTTCACCGCCGCCCCCAACTTGCAGTAGCGGAACGCCGTGCGCCGTCGCCACCGATAGTTGCCACCGCCCTTCGGTTGACAATACTCGGCTAAAATGGCTTCCCCGGAGCCGCCGATAATCACGCAGTATTGCCCGAAGTAGAAGTTCAAAATCACATCCGGCGCGGACAAAGGAACGCCGGGGCAAAGCCAGCGCAGGAAGTAGCCCTGATCGGCGGCATGAGTTCTATGCGAATAGCCCATCGTATCAAGTGGCACGGTCGGCGACGTGAACAAAAGCGTGTCCGCGATCAAGCCGGGTTCGCCGCTGTGCTGCGGGGCGGGCGGGTACAGACTCTCGCCGGGGTTCCATGATTTACCCGCCGCGACAATGCGGGTGTGCATTTCGTCGCCGCTAAGGTTTGTATTGGGCTGATGCACAAAGCCTTCGCCGTTGGGATATTGCCACAATTTGTGAACGGCGATGCTGTAGTTTTTGAACTGAATCATGTTAAACACGCCTTCAAGTCCGTCTTGATTGCTCCACTTAGCGACGGCATCGGCGATGCTCGTACCGACGACGAATCGTTCGGATAAGAAGGCGAGTGATTCTTGCACCACCGCGAGCGTGAGACAGCCACTCGACCATCGGCGTATGCGCTGGCTGTAGGCAGTGTCCGCGCCGGTCTCGGAAAGGATGGTGATATTCTTCGCGGTTCGGAACTTGGCGGTTCCGGCTTCGATGCAAACGGTGTCCGGCACATCGAGGACAAGCCGGGTGTTACCTTGACCGGGGGTGACGGTATCAAAGGCGACTTCGGTTTTCGGCGTGGCGTCAAAGGTGTTTTGTAATGGCATGGTGTCTCCTAAATATCCCTCGACCATGTGCGGGCATCCACGCTGAACCACCGCGACGGCTTCGCTTCATTCTCCACGGTTGCCGTGAGAAGCCACCGAGGGAACGGTTCACGCTCAAAGCGCAGGGCAAACCCTAAATCCTTCACGGGCAGGGGCAGGGTGAAGCCGAAGTCCACGGCGAGCGGAAACGGTTCGGACACGTTATCGCCTTCGGTTAGCGTGGCGGTGAGCGTGCCGAGCGCGTCGCTCCCCGGTGTGAATGTGGCGGAGAGTACGGCGTTCGTGTCTAAGTTCCGCGCTGATATTGGTGGTGCTTTGATCATAGTTTTTCGTTCGCTCTATTCCACAAGGAATAATCTCTTGTATAAAATCGCCTTGCCGCGGCTTGCATCGAATCGGGGAAGTTGTCCAGATAGTCGCCGGGATTCGCGCCCGGTGGCACGTAGCCCCAAAGCCCCGCCTCATCTTCGTATAGTTTGCGCCCGTCGGGAAGGACATAGACGCCACTTTCCGCACTCGGTGACTGCGGAAAATCTTGCGGACTTTTGCGGACTTCTGCGATTTCCCGCTTCGCATTTTCGCTCGCAGTTTCGGTGTCGCCATTTCGCAGTTCCGCTTTGAGCGCGGCGATAATTTCCGCCTTGTGTTCGCGGATGGTGTCCAGAACCTTCGGCGGCAGGGAGCCGGGGGCGCGGTACTTGACGTTGCCGGTCGGCGTTACCGTGAGCGTGATGCCCCGGCGCGAACACTCGACGATAAACGTTTCGGGTGTCACTCAATTTCGCCCTCCGTGTAATCACCTTCGAGAGTTTTGCCGGTTTTGCCGGGTGGTGAAAGTACACATTCTGATTTTTCGTGTCCACTGTTTTCGAGATTTTGTAGCGATGGATTTATCCACACCTCCACCGAGGGACGCCCCCCGCCTTCCGGCTTGCGTTCCACCACTTTGACCCAGCCGCGATCATCTAACACGTCGAGAGCGGCGCGAACGCTCTCCGTATCGGTCAAGCCCTGCCAGCCCTTCTTTGCCACACTGCGCGGCGTAAACGGGTTTGGGAGCGACGCCTTGATTCGTGCCGCCAATAGTTCCGCCGCTTCCATTGGGGCATCGTTCGCCGCGCCGTATATGCGCCGGGCGTGTGCTTCCAGAAAAGCGCACCACGCTATCGCCCGGTTCGCGCAGTCCAAAGGCACACACCCAAGCGCGGGATAGTCTCCGGCTAAATGGAGCAGGAGGGCAAGCGACGGCATCAGGGAGCGGTACTTCGCTAAATGCTCGGTGAGCGCGGGCGATTCGCTATCCGACCGGAGCCGGTTCTCCAAATCTTCGCGCCATGCATCGAAAAGGCTTTGCACGTCCGGCGCGAAGCGCAGGTAGGGTATCGTTTCGTCCGATTCGATAGCCGCGCCGATGGTTGCCGCGTGTAGGTCGGCAAGTCGTTCAAA
>JACMIU010000610.1 GCA_014380985.1 Armatimonadota bacterium
GCCGCGCCGAATCGTTGCCGCGACGTTTCGCACCGACGCCAATAGGTCGGCGTAAAACGCAGACACTTCTCCACCGCGTTTCGCGTCGGCGTCGGCGATTTGCGCGAGCGCGGCGTTCAGGTCGGGCGAAGGAAACTCCCTAATCGTTTTTACCGGTGTGCCGCCCATCAATCGTCGGTCGGTTTTCTCCGGTTCAGGCAGACGTAGCCATGCCGCCGAAAGCCGCGAATATTGCCCGTAGGCGACCGTTGTCACCGAATCGCCGTAGGGCGGCGATGTTACTACAAGGTCAACACTTGACGGCGCAATGATGTTCTCCGGTATCGCGGTAACGGTGTTAAAATCGTACACGGTCGCAGACGGAACGAACGCGAGGCGTGATACCCTTTGCCGAAATGCGCCAAGCCCAGCGCGGTTGCGGTGCAGTTTCGCTTGCATCGTCGCCAGCACATCGGGAGAACGAACCGCCAAATCTTTCTCGGCGTAGCGGTACAACTTGAACTCATGACTGCGTGTATTAGAGCAGTCGCGCACGGTTTCACTAAACGCCACGGCAAAGAACTGTTGCACGTCGGCATCGTCAATTTCGGATACAAACGCTTCCACCCGCCGCAAGCGGACAACGACAACGGGGGTGAACCAGAAGCAAAGGCGATCAATCCCCGGCAAAGCAAACGCCTCATCAAATCGGATAGGGAACAAGTTATTGACGAACTGCTCGAAGCGGCGTATCTCATCCGTTAGCGTTAGCGCGTCGGGAAGCGTCGTTTTAGCGCGGGCAATGAGCCGGGCGAGGGGGTTCAGGTCCGTCCCAACGACCGTTAAGCCGTGTGCCATGCCTTCCACGAGTGATGTTCCCGTACCGCAGTACGGGTCGAAAAGCCGCGCCGCGCCCGCGCCGTAGCGCGTCAGAAGTTTCGCCGCGATTTGCGGAATCATTCGCGCCGGGTAATCGTGGTAAACGTGCGTGCCGTGCCGCGTGTCCGCCTTGTGAAACGTCCAATCGTCGGTGTCTACGTCGTCAAACGGTAGAGCAGTATCGCCCTGAAACATGGCTTATAATTCCTCTACCCGTTTGAAAAGGAGCGGCAACCGATCTTCTCGCGCCCGAAATCCGGTTCCGTGATTACGCGCACTGGTCGGGCGTTCATGAAGCCGTAAGTCTACCACGATGTTGCCGGTCAAAAACTGATTGCGAATAACGTCCGCCGAAGTTTCCTCCAAAAGCTGGGCGCGGTCAAAGCGGAACCATTCCGTATCGCCGCGCATTTCGGTGAACGCGCTGACAAGCACCATACCGGGCAGTTTTTGCATGAACCGCTCGCAAAGCGTTTCGAGTTGCCACTCGGCAAGAACCGCGCCGGAAATGTGGCGCACAGAAATTGTTTCGTCATCCACATACAGAAGTAACCCCATACTGTTGGGAACCCGCGCCATCGTGTAGTACAAGCCTAAACGACCGTTGGCATCGGCGGTTCCGTAGGTGCGAACCGCCTCCAAAGGCTTCATACGCTAAACCTTGCGATTAAAGGTGAACAGCGTAATCAGGGAAGACGAACCGATTCGGTGCGCCTTGAGTTCGACGGTTCCAAGGTCGGGCGCGGCGATATTGTTCTCCGTCAAGCCAAGCGCGTGTTCGAGCGTTTGACCAACGCCGGTTGGTCCGCGCCGCTTCGATTCTATCCAACCTTTGGCACGGAGTTCGCCGAAGGCTACTTTGAATTGCTCTAAGTTCATCTATTCATCCCTTCCGTGGGCGCCAACGGTGAACGTCAGTCCGTCGCGGCACGGCGCGACGTTCGCGGGGGTTTCGCCGTCGAGCGTCGCGTAGTCGAAGCCGTGTCCGAGGTGCGTCAGGTAGGCGCGTTGGGGCGATACGTCGGCGATTTCCGCGAGCGCGTCCCACAAGCCGAAGTGCGTGGGATGCGGCTCGTAGCGCACGGTTCCGAGTATCAGCGTATCAAGTCCGCAAAGATGCGGGCGCGTGGCGTCGGGGATGTGCGAAACGTCGGTGACGTAGGCGAAGCGCGAACCGAACTTCAGCGCGGTCACGGGAAGGTTGCCGTGTATCACCGTAAGCGGCGTGACGGTCACGCCGCACAGGTCGAAAGGCACGAGCGGCATTATTTCGTGAAGCGATATTTGCGGCTTGCCGCCCCCGGTCTGCGTTTCGCGGAACACGTAGGAAAACACGGTACGCAGATGGTCGAGCGTACCCGGCTCCGCGTACACCGGGATTTCGCGTCCCATCGTGAAGTTGAACTGCCGCAAATCGTCCATCCCGAAAATATGGTCGGCGTGGGGGTGCGTGATAATCACGGCGTCAATCTCGGTGATTCCGGCGCGGAGCATCTGTGTTCGCAGGTCGGGCGTGGTGTCCACGAGAATGCGGCGCGGACGCGGGTCGGTCGCGTCCACGGGCGCGGCGATTTCCACCACAATCGAGGGACGCAGACGCTTGTTGCGAACATCGGGCGACCGGCAAACGGCGCACGTACAGCCGATAACCGGCACACCGGTAGACGTTCCACATCCCAAAACGGTGACGGACAAGGCGGGGGAGAGCAGGGTAGGCACGGCGTTCAGTATACCGCGAACGGCGCGGCGCGGGTAAGGTTCACGCTATCGATTGCCGATAATTCACCGTGCCACGCGGCGAAGCGCGGCGCGAACGCGCACGGCGACAACACTTACATGGGCAACACAGACACAAACGCGGCGACATTCCCCACGCCAATGGGCGCAGACAAGTCCGCGCCCGACCCCGCGACGCCCCTGACCGAGCGCGAAACCGAAGTCCTGCGCCACGTCGCCGACGGCTTCACGAACGCCGAAATCGCCGTTCGCATGAGCCTTTCCGAGAAAACCATCAAGTCACACGTTTCCAGCATCCTCACCAAACTGCACCTCGCCGACCGCACCCAAGCCGCCGTTTTCGCGTGGCGGCAGGGACTGACGGGGAAGTAAATCGCCCCTTGCCCCCTCTCCCCCCGCCGACGGGGAGAAAGGGGGAGTAGATGCACCGGAGGCGGGCGGCATACCGGCAAGCCACCCTCCACCACCGACCAGCACCGAAACCACATCGCTGTAATCGCCGAGCGCGACGTTCCCCTTGATAAAGCGGGCGCGGTACTGCAAAACTTCCGGCACATTGTCCGTCGTGAAGCCGAAATTATGCGCGAACGGCGACGTTAGCGCGACTGCCACGACCACGAAATCCGGCATCGCGCCGCGCTTCCATTCCAGCGAAATCCTGTCGAAACGCCCCTTGACGAACTTAATTGTAATGATGTTGACCCCAATCGGCGCGGTGATAGTTCAGAGTGGCTCCGTAGCGGTACACGTCGCTACCATTGATAACACGAAGGGTGCGGGCGCGGCAACGGTGCGACGCCCGCGCACCGTTCTACTTGCGCTTGCGGGCGACGACGACCGTGCCGAGTCGTGATTTTGCTACGCAAAACACTGCGCCGAGCGCGGGCAGGAGCAGGGCGAGCGAACCAGACTCCGGCACGGTGACGACCGCGTTAATCACCACCAAGCCGTTGCCGCCGTCGGGGTCGGTATTAGTGTTGCCGCCGGTTCCAACGCGGGCGACATAGTCGGAGTCGCCCGCGCCGCCGGGAGCCTTGCCGGTATCGGGGTTGCCGTTCGCCCCGTTTTGGCTATTCGCCATCGAGAACGTGAACTTCGCGTTGGTGAAGTATGACGAACCGCCGTCGCCTCGAGGGTTTCCGCCACCGCCGCCGCCACCAATGCCGAAACCGCCTTGAAACGCGCTTCCGCTCTGGAAGGTATCAATGCCGTTGCCACCGGCGGTCTGTGTGCCGCCGCCGCCTTGGGGGCCGTCACCCGCGTTGCCCGTGGTCAATCCGCCGCCGCCGCCGTTAATGCTGCTGGTGCCGCAGCCGCCCGCCGCAGTGACGAGTTCCGTGCCGCCGAACTGAATACCGGAACGACCGCCGCCGCCGGTGCCAGAATCGCCGCCGCCATAGCCACCGAAACCGTTGCTGAAGCCGCCGCCGATAATGGTGAGCGTACTGCCCGGCGTGACGGCGAGACTGCCGGTTACAAACGCCGCCGAGCCGCCGCCCGACGCGCCGCCCGCGCCCCAGAGTTTGACGGTGAGCGACGTGAC
>JACMIU010000611.1 GCA_014380985.1 Armatimonadota bacterium
CGCGGCGTTTCCGGTTTCCACGATGTCTGCCGCGCCGACTAAAAGTTCGCCATGATGCCGAGCCGTGATAGCCGATTGCACCCGTGTTTCGATTTCCCACCCGAAGTGGCGGGAATACAGCAAATCAATGCCGCCGTCCATAAAGCCGAACGAGTTGGCGGGCGAGACCACGGCGTCGCAGTCAACATCGAAAATCGAGCCACGGTGAACGCGGACAAACGGCAGATCGCCGCAAAACGCTTCCCAAGCGTCCGCGAGCGGCGGTTCTACGGCACAGAGTACGATGTTCATGGTTTCATTTCCCTTCGCGTAACCTTTCGGAACGCTTCCGCGTTTTACGAGGGTATAACCTATCATAACCGCTCGAAGAAGAGACCGCTACGCCATGCCCGCAAACCTACCGAAACCCGTCTGGAACCTGTTCGCCGTATTTTTCGCGGCGTGGGGCGCGGCGTCGGCATGGCTATTGGTAGGCGGCGAATCGTCGCCGGTGGTACGGTTAGCGTTCGCGCTTTGCGGCGCGGCGACGCTGTTTGCCGGGTCGGTCGGCGGGCTATTTCGCGCTGTGGGGCGCGGAACGGTGCGGGTTCTTAGTTGGCTCACTGGAGAAAAACTCGGTTGCTGGATGGGCGTGTTGGTAGTTATCGCGCTGTTCGCATCGGTTCTGGTTCCGGTTTTTCAGCAGGCGCATAGTAAGTCCGAAGTTGCCTCACAATGTTCGGAACTTAAGCAAGAGGGGTTGGCATTGCATCTGTATGCCAATGAACATAACGAAATCTTGCCGCCTGATATGCGCGAGAATTACTTGAATGTTTCGCTTGCCAGCAATGTCACGCAGGGCTATTTCACTAATGCGCTTCGCCGCGGGGGAAATGTTTGGTGTAAAGAGTTCGCGGGCTTGCGTCTGTCCGACATCGCGCACCCTGAAAAAATCGTCGCCGCCTATTCCCGTAAATCGTTCGGCGGTCACGGTCACGCAGTTTTGTACCTCGACGGTCACGTTCAATGCGCCCATAACAAAGTTAAATTGGCACGTCAATTGCGCCAACGCCCCTCCCTGCTTGCGCACGCCGTTCGCGCCAGAGCGAAGCGATACGCGGATGCTAAACCGACCGCGAAGAAAGCCGTCCCATGATGCCGAAACCATCCCCCATTTCCTACAACCTTTTTGCGTTGTTTTTCGCCTTTTGCGGCGCGGTCACGCTCTACCTGCTTGCGGGCGGCGACACCGCGCCGGAAATCCGTCTGTCGTTCGCGGTTTGCGGGATGCTAACGGTCTACGCGGCAACAATGGGCGGATTGTTCAGGCATGTCAAGATTAAACCTGCCGCGTTCCGCGTTCCGGTTTGGGGGCGGGTAGTGCTTGTCTTGCTGGCGACGGGCGCATGGATTTTGTGGCAACTGGTAAGCCAATTGCGCGAGTCTTATGCCGATACATTCGCTAAATCGGGGATGACTCAACACTATATGGCACTCGAAGAATACGCGAAGAAGCATAACGGAACCTTGCCGCCCGACATGAGGAGCGACAAAATCGCGCGCTATCTCGGCATCCGTTTCCGCACCGCTGACACGAAATGGCATGGGCAACCCTATGTTTGGAACAACAAACTCGCGGGCAAAAAAATCGCCGCGTTTCCCGAACGCGCCAACGTGGTTGTTCTGTATTCGCAACCGATCACGAAGCGTAAAACTCGCGTGGTGCTTTTCCTTAATGGCAGAACGGATTACGGCGTGTCGGCGAAAGAATTGACAAGACTCCTCCGTGAAAGCGACACTTCTATCACGGCGGCGAAACGTTCCAAACAGGCGAAGCCGAATCCCGCGAAACCCAGCGATTAGGTCGGCGGATGAACCCGCGACCTGTTATAGAAACCCCGCCTGCGCGGGGTGCGGGAAACAGACCGATTCCGGCGTGTCGTCCGATTGTTGTGACCCCGCACAGGCGGGGTTTCTATAACAGGTCGCGGGTTCATCCGCCGACCACGAACGCCCCCGACATGACCGTTGGGCGCATCAAATCGCCCCACGCCACAAAGTCCACAAAAGCGGTACACTAACCGCGACCTATGAAACTCGACGACAACAATATCCGCGAGTACGCCGAATCGCTGGTGGCGCAGGTTCGCGCCGGGGACACCGAAATGGCGGCGCGGCTCGATTTTGGCGAACGCTCGGTATGGGCGTTGGAGGCACTGCTCCGCCTATCGGACGAACGGTTCGCCGACCCCGCGACGCCGGAAGCGGGCAAAGATTTGACCGTGTTCTATGCCGGGTGCTACCTCGGCGAAACGTTGGCGCGGTGCTTGGGCGGCACGTGGCGGTTCGCGGAAAACCCGCTTGAATCTTCGGTGGTTTTTCCGCACGGTGACGGCGGTTTGCAGGTATTTCCGTTCGCAAAGTTAATTAAGCGGGTAACGGACGGTGCGAAGGGAAACGATCTGGTTGACTATTTCGAGGGGCTTTCAAAAACACTTAACGCTACTTAGCGTTCTACTTCTGGCAGACATTAACGGCGCGGCGGCGCAAACCGACCTAGCGAGAGACGCCACGGCGCGAATCGCCGAAGCGGTAAAAGCGACCGGCGCGAACGCCAAAGCGTTCGATTTTTACGCGCACACACCCTACCGCGAGGGCGTACCGCGCCCGGATACCGTTCTCGGCTATCCGCTCGGCACGTGGCATTCGACGTTTTACCAGCAAGAGAAGGTGCTCGCGGCAATCGTGGCGGCGGCTCCCGACCGCGTGAAAATGTTGGAGTACGGCACGTCGGTGGAGGGGCGACCGCTCCGCGTTTATGCTGTGTCGTCGCCCGCGAATATCGCCCGACTGGAGCAGATTCGTGCCGCGAACCTGACCGTAGCGAATGGCGGTGCGTCGCCGCCCCCGCCCGATTTACCGGCGATTGTCTGGATTAACCACACCATCCACGGCTCCGAAACCGCGTCGTTTGAGACCGCGATGGCGACGATGTACACGCTTGCCGCCAGCGACGCCCCCACGATTCGCACCGCGCTCGATAGCGTCGTTGTCATCATAAACCCGATATTTAACCCCGACGGTCACGAGCGGTTCGTAGTGACGTACAACGCAGCGGCGATCGGCGACGCTACCGACGGCGCGTTTGAATCCGAGACGCCGTGGATTGCGGCGGGGCGGTTCAACCACAACCGTTTCGACATGAACCGCGACAAAATCGCGCAGTCGCAACCCGAAACGCGCCAAGAAACCGCCGAGTATTTGCGCTGGATGCCGCACGTTTTCGTGGATCAACACGGGCAACCGCAAACCTACTTCTTCCCGCCGAACGCACAGGCGACGAACCCGAATACCGACCGTGAACGCATGAACCGTTGGACACAAACCTTCGGGCGGGCGAACGGCGCGGCGTTCGATTCTCGCGGGTGGGCGTATGTGACCCGCGAAACGTATGACCTGTTTTACCCCGGCTACCTCGATTCGTTCACGTCGCTGATGGGGGCGGTCGGCATGACGTATGAGACCGACGGCGGCGGCGAACTTGTCACCAAGAAGCGCGACGGGACGCTAACGACCCTGCGCGACGCGGCGGCGCGGCATCACGAAACCGCGTTAACCACCGTGGTCACGGCGGCGAAGAACCGCACCACGTTAGTCGCCGACTTCGCCACGTTCCGCGCCGACGCTACGAAGTTCGCGGGCGGTGTGCTAATTTCGCCGGAGCGTGACCCGACCCGCATGGGCGAACTCGCGTCGCTTCTCGTGCGCGTGGGTGTGGAAGTTAGGCGGACTACCGCGCCGGTGACGGTGGACACCGCGCTCTACGACGTGCCGGGCGACAAACGCGGGGCGCACACGTTCCCGGTCGGTTCGCTCATCGTTCCTTACGGTCAGGCGCAGGGACATCTCGCCCGCGCCCTGCTGGAACGCGATACGGCATTGGAACCGGACTTTGCCGCACGACAACGCCGCAAGCAAAAGGCGAACGCGGCGAAGAACAGCA
>JACMIU010000612.1 GCA_014380985.1 Armatimonadota bacterium
CGGATTAGTTCGCGGTCTTTGCCGCCGAGCGACAGCGTAGCCGGAGCGTCCGACACGACTTTCACGGTCATTACCGGCACGGCTTGATTCCAGCGCACGGGAACGGTTACAACTTGGTCGCTGCTTCCGGCTTGCGCCTCCGACACGAACGACAGGCGCACGGTACGCGTTCCCTTCGCGGGAAGCGGATAGATGCGCGTGCGGAAGTTGTTGCCCAGCGTCTGCTCGACCAAGCCGGGGTCAACGCCTTTACGCGCCTCGGTCTCGAAAATCACTCGCGCTTCGTCCTTCGGCACGGGAACCGCGTCCGCCATTTCGCCGTTCACATCGAGCGCGTAACCGGACAACGCGCCTCCTTCGGGCAGGGGAAAGACGAGTTCGCCCTCCAACACCCGCTCCGTGTTGTTGCGAAACGTCCACGTGATCGTGGTCTTCGTCAGTGTGCCGACCGATTCCACCACAATATCGGCGCGTTCGATACTCACCGCGCCCGGTTCTTTTTCCGCGCCTTCAACTGTAATCAGCGGCGGGGCGGGCGGCGTCGGCGACGATGACGGAGCGGGCAGGGGCACGGGTGTCGGCTCCTGCGGGCGCGGCAGGGCGGCATACGCGGCAAGTGCGGCACATACGGTCGCGCTTGCGGCGATAACAAGGCGGGTGGCGGTCGGTCGGGGCATCGGGTGTTCTCCAAATCAAACGTGAGTCTCGCTCTCGTTAGAGTAGCCCCGACGCCCGCACCTTCACGCTTGTTTTTCTCATACGTCAGACCGCCCCGCCACCTGCCCACCTACGCGATCTCAACCGTGGTATGCGGCAGATGCCCCATCAAACAGTCGCGCAAACCGGACACATACGGCTTGACCAATTCGAGGTCTTTCTGGTAGTAGACCGGAACCCACGGCGCATCCTCCACCACGATTTTCTCCGCCTTGTTGTAGAGCGCGAGTCGCTTTTCGGGGTCGGTCGAGCCGTCCGCCTCGGCGCACAGTTTGTCGTACTCGGCATTGTTGTAGCCGGTGCGGTTTTCCGGCGCGGTCGAAGTCAGCAACACCGACAGGAAGTTTTGCGGGTCTAAATAGTCCGCGCCCCAGCGCATATGGAAAAAGGCGATTTCGCGGTTGTCGGTTTTCTTCAGGAACGCGCCCCACTCCATCTCGTTCAGGTTGACCGGAATCCCGACCGCCGCGAGTTGCTCCTTGACCACTTCGGCGGTTTTCGATAAATCGGGCTGTTTTTCGCGGAACGTCAACGTCAGCGGTGGCAAGCCCTTGCCACCGGGAAAACCGGCTTCGGCGAGCAATGCCTTCGCCTTTTCGGGGTCGAACGCCATCCCTTTAATCGTTTCGTCGTAGCCGGGCATTCCTTTCGGAAGCACGCCGCCCGCCTTCTGGTTGACACCCTGCAAGACCGAATCCACCAGCGCGTCTTTGTTCACCGCGTAGGCGACCGCCTGCCGGACGCGCTTGTCCTTGAACGGCGGGTACTGCGTTTGGTTCAAGCCGAGGTAAAACGTCGCCGAGCGGTCGAAACTTTTGATTTCCGGCTTCACGTCGGGGTTGTCTTTGTCCTGCGCGTAGTCCCCTTTTTCCAGCGTCACGATGTCGAGCTCGCCGGACTCGTACAGGTTGCGGGCGGTTTTCGCGTCCAGAATAATTTTGCGCTCGATGCCGGTCACTTTCGGTGCGCCCTCGAAGTAATCGGGGTTCGCTTTCAGCGACACCATGCTTTGCGGTGTGTATGTGTCTAAGATAAACGGCCCCGTGCCGACCGAGTTTTTGTCGGTGATCAGGAACGCGCCGCCTTCGGTTTTCTCGCCTTTTTCGACTTCCTCACGGGCGACGGCGTAGGCGGTCGGGTACGTCAGTTTGCCGAGGAAGTAGGCGCGGGGCGCGACCAGCGTGATTTCCAGCACGGTCGGGGAAACGACCTTGATACCGGGCAAATCCTCGGCTTTGCCCGCCGCGAGATCGTCCGCCCCGACAATATCGTTCAGGTACGTTTGCGCCACGGGAGAATTGAGTTTCGGTTCCAGTGCGCGGGTCATGGCGTACTGGAAGTCCTCGGCGGTCACGACGCGCCCGTTGGTGAACTTCACATCGTCACGGAGCGTGAACGTATAAACCGTGCCATCGTCGCTGATTTTCGGCAACTCTTTGGCGATTACCGGCGTGACTTCGCTTTTCTCGTTCCAGCCGACCAAGCCTTGATACGTTTGCTGAATCACGTCAATCGTCGCTCCGTCGGACACTAACGCGGGGTCAAACGTTGTGGGGTTCGCGGTCAGCGGGTAGCGGAACACGCCGGGCTTGCTGCTTCCAGTGGCGGACGCGGAACCGCTTTTGTTCGCGGGGCAACCGGACAGCGTTGCGGCGAAACCGACTAATGGCAGGGAAAGCGCGGCGAGAACCAAACGGCGGCGCGATAGGGTGCGGGTGGTGAGTGACAAGGGAGGCGAACCTTTCCAAAAACAAGCGGGGTGATTCCCCGATTATATCGCCCGCGCACGGGAGGCGCAAAATCCGGCTCACGAATTGAAGGCAGGCGCATGAACAGGGAACTAACCGGGTATAGTACCGGTACAAAAGAAACACATCCGTGCCATTGTTGAAAGACCTGTTTACATACCGCGAAAGGAACCGTTATTCCATGACCCAATTGAGTAGAGAAACCCGAATTATTATCGCCTGCGCTGTGTCGCTCGCGGCGATTGATATTTACGTGCGCTTTGCGACCGCCCCGAAATCCGTCACGTCGTCCGTGATTACCGCGCAGGAGTTCCGCCTGTCCGACAAGAACGGCAATATCCGCGCCGTAATGAACACCGACGCGAACGGTGAACCGGGCTTGGTCATGTTCGACCGGTCGGGGACGCCGCGCCTCCAACTCGATTCGTATGAGACCACGCCGAGCCTGATTCTGATGGACGAGAACGGCGCACAACGCGCTTACTACGGAATGTCCAGCCCGACTGGCGACGGCGAACTGACCTTCTCGAACGCGAACGGCTCCGACACCGCCAGCCTGAAAATCTCCGGCGGCGCGTCGCAGTTCTCGCTGATGGACGGTAATGGTGACAGCCGGGCGCAGTGGCGTACCAGCACCGAGGGTGTATCTGGCACAATGAGTTGCGAAGCGATGACGATTCGCGGCAACTAGACCGTGCGAAATAGAGACGGGGCGACGGTAACATTTTTGCCGTCGCCCCGTTTTGTTTGCCGGGGCTATGGGGGTTGCAGAAGCGACAGCACCGTGTCAATTTCGTCGGGGCGCGGTTCGGTGAAAATCCAGTCCCATGCAAGCCCGATACCGCTTAGCGAACGTAGCACCAGCGGCGCGTTGACAGGCGTTTCTTCCTCGTAGTCGTCACCCGTGCCGGTTCTGCGAAGGACACGGATGGTTCGCTTCTGCTGGTCAATATAAACGATTTCGCCGACGCCGATAGCACGGTAATCGGTTTCGGTCGCGTTGATGTCCGAGCGTCGGTCATTGGGCGAAACGAGTTCGATCACCAAGTCCGGCGCGGTCAAGGTCGCCTTGCTGGTCAGGAAGCCCTCGTTTTCTTTGCGAACGAAAAACAGGTTGGGGAGACGCCCGCCGTAGTTGGTGATTCGCACCGGCGAGCGCGTCCCCAAAACTGTGCCGATTCCGGCA
>JACMIU010000067.1 GCA_014380985.1 Armatimonadota bacterium
GCGTCGTTTGGTGGTCGCGGAGCATATCCACAATGCGTCCCGCGCCCTTGTCCGTCGCACCGTAAGGAATGAGTTTCTCAATGATGCCGTGTTCGATTAAAATCTGTGTTGTCCCACGGTCAATCGAATATAAGCCTTCGATGATTCCAGTTTCAATCGCCCATTCCCGCGCCAACTGCTCGTTGAACTGCGTTAACGCCGCGCTGTCTTTCAGCACCGTGTCGCGCCGTTCCTGCCAAATCGCCGCGAGACTTTGTACGTCGGTCGCGGCGAGTGTGCGCCAATCGCCGGGCAGGTCGGTTATTGGCTCCCAACCGTAACCTGCGTCGGCATCACTAACTGACAAAGTAAAACTCCCGCGCCGAAATTAACGCCCACATCAGATCCTGCGCCGCTTCTTCGCGCTCCTGCGGCGTTTTCGCGCCCGCCAGCACCTTCATGCTCACCGCTTTCTCCTTCGCGCTCGGCGGACGACCGAACGTTTTCACGAACAGCGCGTTCACCAACTGCGCGTCCGAAACCGCCTTGTCCTGCGTCAGGGCTTTTACCGTGCCGTCCCCGGCGCGTACCTTGTCGTTCACATAGGGCGAGTTCAGGATGTGCAGAACCTGTATCAGCGTCGGCTCGCCGCGGGGTTCGAGTTCCGCCAAAAACTCCCGGTGCGAACGTCCGAACGTGTCCAAGAAGTACGAGCCGACCGGCAGGCTTAGTTCCACCGATTTCGTTTCGGGAGGAAACTCGCCGAAGCGTTCCTTACTGCCGGTGGCTTGGTTGAGTGCGTCCAGCAAGACCGCGCCGGGCAGGGGGCGCGGGTAGAAGTGGCTGTAAAACTGCGTGTCTAACTTATTGGTCGCGTTGACCTCCGCCGCCGTTTGGTACGTGCGCGAGTTCAATATCGTGCGAATCGTGTGCTTCGTGTCGTAGCCGTGCGCCACGAAATCTTTGGCTAAGGCTTCGAGCAAGCCGGGGACGGCGGGCGGGGTCGTGCCGCGCATATCGTCCACCGGATGAATTACGCCGCGCCCCAAGTAGTGGCTCCACAATCGGTTGACCGTCGCTTTGGCGAAGTACGGGTTTTGCGGCGAAACCGTCCAGTCGGCGAACCGGGCGACATAATCGGGTTCGTCGCCGTTCGCCGCTTTCTTCAGCACGAGCCGTTCCTTCGCGCCTAAGAACGTTGGCGGGGCGACCTTGCCCTTGTTGCTCCCGGTCACGGAGGCGTTTCGCACTTCGTTATAGTTCGCGTAGAAAACTTCCTGCTCCTCGCTCAGCGTCCCCGGACGGATGCCCACCTTGCCCATGAACGCCGCGAAGTTCCAGTAGTCGTCGGTGTTCCAGCGGTCAAACGGGTTTTTGTGGCACCGCGCACACGCCATCCGTAGACCTAAGAACGCTTGTCCCACGGTCTCCATGCGGTTTTCGGGGCTTTGCTCAATGCGGTAAAAGTTCGCCGCGCCGTCCTGCAAACTCGAACCCCGTGCCATGATAATCTCGCGCACGAACCGGTTGTAGGGCATATTGCTCGCTACGGCGTCACGTACCCAATCGTCGAACAGTACCGCGCCGCGTTCGCCCTGTACATTGTTGCCGAGGGTACGCGGGTGAATCCGCAATAAATCGCCGAGGCGTTGCGAGCGCACGGCGACAAACTCCGGCGAGTCGAGTAGTTCGTTGATGCGTTTCGCCCGTTTGTCCGCCGCCTTGTCGGACACAAAGGCGGCGATTTCGGGTTCGGTCGGTAGTCGCCCGCACACGTCCAACGTCACGCGGCGCAGAAACTCGCGGTCATTCGCAAGGCGCGACGGCACGACGTTCATCCTCTTCAGGTTCGTCTGAACGTATTCGTCCACGAAATTGTTGGCGGTTTGCGCGGGGTACGGTTTGGCGTCGGCACGGGGCAGGGTCAAAAACGCCGCTTGCACTGTTCCTAAGTAGCGCACGATAATCGCCGTACCGCCCCAACGTTTGCCGGTGACGACGCCGCTTCCATTCACATCGGCGACCGCCGTGTCTTTCGACTCGTATTGTGCGGCTTGCGTGACGTTTTGCGTTGTGCCGTCGCTAAACGTCGCTACTACCTTAACCGGCAACGTCGCGCCCACAGCGGGAATCACGGCGTTCGCGGGCGTTACGTCCAGTTTGACTAATTTCGCGTCGGCGTCGGTGTCGAAGGGCGCACCGGCGCGTATCCAGTTGTGCAGAGTTTTGTATTGTGGAGAACCGACCGTGAACCGTTCGCCGCCGCCGTGCGCCGTTGCGCCGGTCGCTTTCAGGAGTAGCAGGCTTTTTTCCGGTTCGCTGAAATTGATGCGTCGCCCTTTCGCCCCGCGCACAATCGGGTCGAAATCGTCCCACGGCGACAGGGTAAGAAGCGACACCGCGAACCCGCCACGCCCGCCGAACTTGCCGTGACACGCGGCGACCGAGCAACCGGATTTATCGAGTATCGGGGCGACATCGCGCACGAACTGCGGGGGCGCGGCAGGAGACACGGCTTTCGGCGCGACGCCCGCGCCGAGGCACGCCGCGAACAAGAACGCCGCCCCGACACCGTAAGCGACGGGGGACGAAAAAACGCTGGTTGTTTTGCGCCCGGTTTGGGGCATGGAATCATCCTCGCTTCCTGCAAGTCAAACGATTGCGCGAATCCGCGCTACGCCTGTTGTACCGTATTCGACCGCGCCGCGTCAAGCACCGGTTCAACTAATTTCGCCTCACAACCGCGCCTCGGTCAGGTAGCCATCCTCCATCCGCAAAACCCTGTCCGCCGCCTTTGCCAACCGGTCGTCGTGCGTGACCATCAGGAACGCGACGCCGGTTTCTTTGGCGATTTCGCGGAGCAGGACGAACACGTCCGCGCCGGAACGCGAATCGAGGTTGCCGGTCGGTTCGTCGGCTAACACGACCTTCGGGCGGTTGACAAGGGCGCGAACAATCGCCCCGCGTTGTTGCTGCCCACCCGACAGTTGCCCCGGCGGCTTGTGCATCTGGTCGGTCAAGCCGACGCGACCGAGCAACATTTTCGCGTACTCGGTGTCGTCTCGCGTGGGCGCACCTTTCGCAATCGTGACTGGCATCAGCACATTTTCGAGGCACGTAAACTCGTCTAAGAGATGGTGGAACTGAAAGATGAAGCCAATCGTTGTGCCGCGAAGCCGCGCCAAGCCGTCCCCATCGAGTGCGGCGATATTCGTCCCGGCGATATACGCCGCCCCGGTGGTCGGCACATCCAGCGCACCGAGGATATTGAGAAGCGTGGACTTCCCCGACCCCGACTGACCGATAATCGCCACAAACTCGCCCGCTTGCGCTTCCATGTTGACGCCCTTCAGCACGGTCACGGGGTTCGCCGTGTTCGCGCCGTAGGTTTTTACTAAGTTTTCGGTACGCACCACCGCCGCTTTCGGCGGAACCGGGAATGGTATCAATAACTCCTTGCTCATTATCCGCGAATCGCCTCCACCGGGTTCAGTTTCGCCGCCCGACGCGCCGGTAGCACCGCCGCAAGCATCGTCGCAAACGTCGCGGCGGAACACGCCCCCGTGAACGTCCAGCCGTCAATCGTTATCGGAAACAGCACCGTGTGCTTCGGGAACGGCGTCGGACCCGGCGGGAGCGGAATTGTCATCAGCCACGACAGTAACGCGAACGATATTGCCGTGCCGAGAAGGCTCCCGGTCAGCCCGATGAGTCCCGCCTCTATCGTAAACACCCGCAAAATCTGCCCGTCGGTCGCCCCCATGCTTTTGAGTATCCCGATTTGTTTGCCCTTCTGCACCACGGAAACTATCAGCACCGACGCAATCGCAAACGACGACGCCATCAGCGCGAACGCGGAAATCATGTCCCGCGAGCCGTTCATTCCCTGAATCCCTTCGAGTGCCGTGGAGTTCGTCACCAGCCAGTTTTCGGTCTTGTAGGGCAACGCGGCGGCAATTCGCGTGGCGATTTTGTCCGCCGCGAACGGCTCTTCGACCTGCAAGAACAGGTGCGAGACGTTCGCGCCGAGTCCGAGCAAACTCTGCGCGGTGCGGCGCGTCGTGTAGACCGCGCCGAGGTCGCCGCCCTCGGTTCCGGTGCGAAATATACCCGCCACGCGGTACGACCCCGCAAGGTTCGGCGTCGCGCCCTCGACCCGAACGCGGTCGCCGAGCCGAATCCCGGCGTCGTCGGCGAGACGCCAGCCAATGATGATTTCGTCGGGCGCGAGTCCGATCCATTTGCCCGCGATAACGTTCTTCGACATCCCGATAACCGTGTCCAAACCCGCCGGATCGCCGCCCGTGAGCGAGACGTTGAACCGCTTCACGCCCCGCCGGATGGTCGCCCCGCCCTGCGCGACGGGAGCGATGGCGCGGACACCGGGAAACGTCCGCAGTTGCGCTTCGACGCCCGCGAAACCGGCAATCTCCTCGCGTTGCTGGGGGCGTTTCTGCTCCCGCGTGACGAGAATATCCGACCCTGCGCCGACATCAACCGCCGCACGGCTGTCCGTATCGGCGAGGCGGGCGGTAAACTTCTCCACCGGCTTAACCACAATCGCCGGAAGCGAGCCGATAAGATCGTCCACAATCTCCGCCTGAACGCCCGAAATCACCGAGCGGATGAACAGGATGGCAACCACGCCGACCGCGACCGCCCCCACGGTCAGCGCGGTCTGCCCCCGGTTGGAGGTCAAATGCCGCAAGGCAAGCATCGCTTCAAAACGCATAATTTTTCTTCTTTCACGCGGGGCGTTCGCCCCGCGTTACCCCGACGCGAGGCAGGCGATTATCTCGCCGCCCCCATTTTCGGCGTCACTTTCTGACCGACTGACGCCGCGCCGGGATTCGTCACCACATTATCGCTTGCCGTCAGCCCCGACGACACCGGCACACCGTCTGAGCCAGCCGCCTCCACCACCACCGTGCGCTTTCGCACCACGCCGTTTTCCACCAGTAGCACCGTTGAGAACCCGCCCGCCGTCGTCACCGACGCCAGCGGCACGACCAGTCGCGGCGACGCCTTCGCCGTGACGATATTGACCGACAACGTTTGCCCCGGTCGTAGCCACGCGGGAACCGTGCGCGGCTCGATTTTCACCGTCACCTGTCCCTTTGCGGCGTCCACCTCCGCGCCGATCTCGCGCAC
>JACMIU010000613.1 GCA_014380985.1 Armatimonadota bacterium
CTGTTTTGAAACGAAAAAGCGTGAAACTCGTCTTTCTTGCCGGTTGAGGAAATACCAACCACCTGCGCTCGGTTACTGATAGCGAGTGGCACGGACACCTGCCCCCGAATCGCCTTTATCGTCATGACCTTGCCGTCCTGCCAAACGAAACCGGTTATGCCACCGAGCCTCGACGCAAAGTATCCGGAGATTTGCCCCGCGTCATTAATTCCGGTTGCCGCGCTGAACGCGCTATCAGGGAGCAGTTCGCGCATCTTGCCGTTCTCGTAGGAAAAGCCGTGAATCGTTTCGTCGTCTTTAGTCTGCGATAACCCGACCACCACGCCACTTTTGTTGATGTCGTATGCGAGACTGTTCTCGCCGCCCAGCGTTCCGAGGTCGGTTGCCTTTTCGCCGCCCTTGCCGACGAACGCATGAACCGTTTCGGAGCCGGACAGTTGCGCCACACCGACCGTTTCCCCGCCGCTGTTTACCGCCGTGGCTTGCGCGACCTCACCGCCCAGCGAACCGACCGGACACATTTCCTCGCCCTGCGTCACAAAGCCGACCACGGCGTCATCGCCGCGAACAAACGATGTCCCCGCGACCTGCCCGCGTTCGTTGATGCCGGACGCAATCGAGATACTGCCGCCGAGCGTTCCGAGGTCTTTCACGGCGTACTTCGGCGATTCATAGGACTGCGGCGACGCGACAAGGGCGACGAGCGATGCCGTGAGAATGGCGGATGCGGCATGGTGACGGGTGATGGTCATGGTAAAAATCCTTTGCTGTAGTGTACCCGGCGCACACGATTTAACCGCGTCGCCGCTTGCGAAAGTTTTCAGCAAGCGCGACGAACGCCCCACTTGCCGCAAGAATCAGGAGCGACACCGCGCCCGGTGTCAGTGCCGAACCGCGCATGGGGTCGAGACGCAGGGCGTGATAAACATCGTCGCCCCCGACAAAACCGGTCGCCGCGATTTGCCCTACGTCGTTGATGCCATACGCGCTCTCGACCTCGTAGCCGTCCGCGTCTCGCAGGCGCGTGTTCAGGTCAATCATTTTGCCATCTTCGACAATAAAGCCGTGTGCCACTTTGTAGCCATAAAGTGTGGAGAAGCCCACCACCTGCCCAGCGTCGTTGATGCTTCGTGCTTCACTGTAATCACCGCCGAGTGTGCCAAGATCACTAATTTTACCAGAGGCATTGTCGTAAATAAAAGCGTGTTCGGTATCCTTTGCCATCGTGTCTCCTACGCCGACTATCTTACCGCGCCCATTCAACCCAAGTGCGAAGGTCGCACGTCCCCCTATTGAAGGAAGGACGCAATGTGTATCTCCTTGCCAAAGAAACGAACATATCTCCTTGCGTTCGCGCCAAAAAAAGTAACCAACAATTTGGTTACAATCATTGATAGCGGTGGCGGTAGCAAAATCGCCGGACGGAGAAAACCCTTCCATCGTGCCATTCTCATAGCGGAAAGCGTGTGTTGATTTGTTGTTAGCGGTTTGAGAGCTACCAACAATCACACCGCGATTGTTGATGGCACGTCCGCCCGCATTGTCGCCGCCGAGCGTACCAATGTCGGTTAGTTTACTGCCGTCCCAAACGAAAGCGTGAAATTGGTCTATGTGCGGCAATTGCGATATGCCAACTACTTGTCCCCCATCATTGATACCATTCGCTTGAGCGACTTCGCCGCCCAGCGACCTGACCAGACGCATCTCGTCGCCCTGTGCCACAAAGCCACGCACCGCATCATTATTTGACGTGAGTGACCAACCAATGACTTGCCCGCGCTCATTGATGCCGTTCGCAAACGAAACCGTGCCGCCCAGTGTTCCCAAATCCGTGACGATGTACTGTTGCGGTTGGTGACTTTGCGGCGTGGCGACAAGGATAGCAAGCGAAACGGCAAACAGTGCAAAGGCGGCGCGGTGACGGGTCAGTAACAAGGTTTTCAAACTCCTATCGCGTTAGACGCTTGCAGGATGTGAAACCTTACCGATCATCCCGCCCGATTTACCCGATATGCCCAAACGGTTCGGTCGCCGCCGACTTCGCCACAATCCGCAAAAGTGCCGCAAGCATTTCGGTGCGATCCACGCCGTTTAGCGCGAGTGCCGCCTGTGTTTCGACGTAGCCGAACGGCACGCCCATATCGTAGCGTTCGCCGCGGGTTTCGACCGCGACATACCGCTCCTGCGACCGAAGCATATCCATACTGCTGGTCATTTGAATCTCGCCGCCTTCGCGCAGGTTGTTGTCAATGTGGTGTTGCAAACAATCGAAAATCGTTGGCGGAAACACATGCATTCCGAAAAAGCACAGGTAGTAGCCGCGCTTTACACCGGGCGTTTGCAAATGTTCGGCGGCATACTCAATCGTCGGCTTTTCGTACATCGCGGTAATATCGTAAATCGGCGGGTCGGAGCCGAGCGGATTCCCCTGCACCGTGCCGAACAGATGCAGTTTATCATCTGGGGTTTGTTGCACCGCCGACACCGCGCACCGCGCCACATTGTAGGTTTCAATCACCTGCTCCGCGCACCGCTTTTTGCCGCCCGCGATATAAATATGGTCGCCCAAAAGAAGCAGAAACGGTTCATCGCCGACAAACTCCCTCGCCTGAAAAACGGCATGACCGTATCCTTCGGGGGTCGGTTGCTCAACATACGTGATGCGCTCCTGCATCCGGCGTAGGGCGTCGGCTTGCTCCAACGCCCACGCCTTGTTTTTGAACACGCGCCGTTCGGAATCGGTCAGGCGGGCAAAATGTTGCTGAAACGCCGCCGCGCCACCCGGCGACACCACGATACAAATATCCTCGATGCCGGATTCGAGACACTCCTCGATGATAATCTGAATCGTCGGCTTGGTCACGCCGTCGCGGTCTACCATCGGTAGCAACTCTTTTTGAATCGAGCGGGTTGCCGGAAACTGCCGCGTTCCGCGCCCCGCCGCCGTAATCACGGCTTTTCGTACAATTCCCATGTTTTTATTTTCCTTTGTGGTTGCTTGCCCAACCATTCGAGTGCGCCCGATCCGCCCTAGCTCAACTTAGCACAGGTAAGGCGACCTACTCGGATGATCCGACACCTGCCTTCACTGCCGCTTCCTTTACTGCGTCCCAAACGGTTTGATAAGTAGCGGACGCTTCAAATCGCGCCGCCATCTTTTTTTGCAAAATACTGTTGCGAATCGCTTGGTTTTTCGGCTCGGAAAGTTTGAGTTGCACCATTTGGCGGCACACAAGCGGAGCGGCATCCTCAAACGGTATCTTGAACTCTGGCAACCTCTTCTCTATCTTTATCCATGCTTTGACGCCCTTTTGCTGAAAGTCCACCGCTCCGAAATATTGTCCCTCTGGCGTCCTCATCACTTTAGACTGCATTGCCTCCGTGAGAGTGTTTACCGGCACGGGTTGCGGCAACAGCCCGCCTGTTCCGCGCATCTGCGGCGGATTCAATCGCTTTGCAACCGAGTCAAAATCTTGACCACTTGCGAGTGCGGCTTTGACTTTGCGGAAATCCAGCGAGTCACCCTTCGCCACAATTAAGCGCATCTGCACCCGTGCCGCAAGTCCGAACGAAGTACGATTTTCGTTGTACGTTGAGCGGACTTCCGCTTCACTCAATTTCAGTAGTTTGACATACAGCGCAGTTTCCGCCAATTGAACGCGCAGATCGTTTTTGATTTCTTCGGGCGTTGTGCCTTGCTCCCGCATTGCCGTATCGTAGTCTTTGCCGGGAAACTGTGCGGCGAATAGTTTCTTTTGTATAGTGAACATTTTATCCACCTCGGCATCTGTTGGGGCAACGCCAAGCCGTTTGGCTTCGGCTATGATCACAATGTTGCTGACGAGTTGGTCAAGAACTACCCGCTCGGCGTTGGTCGGCTGCCCGCCGGGGACATTCACGGTTTGGCGTTCTAACTGCTTGATGTACTCATCTTGCGTGACAACGACCCCGTTGATTTTTGCAAACACCGGTGAATCCATCTCGGTTTCCTCTGGCGTTTGCGCGAAGCAAGGCAACGCTATCAGCGTTGCCGCAAACGAAAAGATCACTCGCTGTTTCATTGTCATTTCGCGGCGTCTTTCTTTGGTTCGAGTAGTTCGGCGAGCAACCGCAACAGGTGCGGCGCAATCGAATCCCGAAGTGCCGCGTTCGCGTAGCCGACCCACGACACATCGGCGCGAATATCGAGCGGCGCGGACAGGCGTTCGCCGTTTTCGTCCGACACAAATACTCCGGCTTCGCGGGCTATCAGTTCGGTGCAAATGTCGTAAGGATGACAAACCAACTTCTTCGGCAGACCGTAAGCCCCGAAAAACACCGGGCGCAAATCGGCGATAAAGCGGTCATGCCCGACAATCAGTTCCGCCAATTGCCCGCCGGAGCAGATATACTCATCGTCGAAAATCAGTGGGTTCTCGCCCGAACTGTCCAGAACAGCATCGAAAAGCGCGGTTTCAAACGCGGCAATTTCGGCTTTCGCGGCAGGAAAGAACTTGGCCACGCTCGAAAAGCCGTGGGCGAGCGTCGGCGACTGCGAAGGGCGCATCGGCAACGTTTTGCGCTCATCGGTGAAAACGTTGCGCGATTCGCGGTTCGCCCCGCCGCCCACGGTCGCCCACAATTGGTCGGCGAGCAAATGGCGTGTGGTCGGCAGTTCGGTCATTACCGCCGCTTCAATATCGGAGAGATTTGTGCCGTGTCCTTTGTTCGGCGCAACGGCGGACAAAATCCACGCCGAGCGTTTGTTGTACATGATGTTGCGCGTTCCGTCAATCGGGTCAACAATCATCAAAAATTGTGCTTCTTCTTCGGTCGTATGGTCGGGGAAAACGCGCCAACCGTTGCCTTCGATTCCTTCCGAGATTAGCACGAACGGGGCTTCGCTGCTCCATTCTTCACAAAAGGCAAACAGGATTTCCTCGCTGTGTGCGTCAATCGTGTAGATCGTGTCGCCGCCGCGCACATCGGCTACCCCGGCAAGCGCGTCCTGCGTGACGGAATCTTCCTGTTCGCGCAAATGCGTGAGCAAGTCGCGTTGCATCCGGTCGTGCAGTTCGCGCATTTTTTGGACGTAGTAGGCGGCGGATTGGGGTAACACAGATAAGCACCTTTCACACGGACGAAGCACGTGCGCCGCTACAATTCGCCGGGCGCGGCGCGGCTTCCTGCCCGCTTTCGCTGGGGCGCACAAATCAACCACGACGCGAACGGCAGGAATACGAACCCGCACAGAATCGGCTAATCGTCGTCGCTTGTGTCCGGGTTCACGCTCGCCGCTTTTATCGCGGCTCCGCCACCGAGCAAGATACATAGCACGCCGAAAATAATGCCGAAAACGCTACCGCCGGAGAAACTCGACCACACGCCCGCCACGGAGAATCCGATGCCGAGCAAGCCCGCTGCGATAATCGTGAACGGATTGTCTTTTTGCGCGACCGCGCCAACGGCGAAACCGATAGCGAACCCGACGCCGACCGCGATAAACGACAGGTTGAAGGAAAGCGTTTGCACAAACCATAGCCAACCGGCAAGGCAAACCGCACCAACCACAAGACCCGCCGCAAGCGATCCGGCGATACGCCCCGCCGGTAAATCGTCCTCGTCCGCTTCGTCTCGCGGTGCGGACGGTCGGGAACTTACCGGAGCGGGGGATGGGGGCGCGTCGAAACGCGACGCCGTACCCGTCGTCGGGGGCGACGCGAAGCGCGACGGCGCGGTGGGATTTGTGGGCGCGGTGGCGACCGGGGCAGGCATCGGCAGGGTAGGCGCGGGGGGTGTCACAGGCGCAGGAGGCGACCCACCCCCCAGCGGAGCAAGTCCGGTAGATATATCGTCGTTTGGCATGATGAAGGTACTTTCAAATTCGGGGAGTCAAAGGAACCTGCCCTTATTTCGATCGTTGCCGACGATACTCCTTTCTTTTGCTGTAAACTTTTTTCGTGGTAACATTGTAATACTTTGACCGCTCTGGAGAAAAAACAATGACACGAACCCTGCAAAAACATGGCAACAGCCAAGCCCTTGTGATCGAAAAACCGTTGATGGAAGCGATGGGCATCACGATGGATACGAAACTTGAAATCACAGTGAACGGCGACGGCATGACGATTCGCCCCGCGAATGTCGGCGTTGACCGCGAAACGATGACGGCGACTTTGGAAAAATTGCTTCCGCGCTACGAGCAAATGCTAAAGAATCTGACAAAATGAACACCGAAGTTGAGCCACGATTTTTGAGCATTGAGAACGTGCTACAGGCGCACGATTTTTCTATCGAACGCACGGGCGGTTCGCCGGGAGTACGCGACTTAGGGCTTTTACAGTCCGCGCTGATGATGCCGCAACAGCAGTTCGGCGGACACTTCCTGCACGAGGGGTTCGCCGGAAAAGCCGCCGCCTACCTGTATCATATCGCGGCGAATCACCCGTTTATTGACGGCAACAAGCGCACGGCTACTCTTGCGGCGTTGGCGTTTCTGGACATCAACGGTATCGAACCCTTGCCCGCGCCGGAAGAGTTAGAGCGCGTGACGTGGGCGATTGCCGATGGCTCGATGAGCAAGGCGGAACTTGCCGCGTGGTTCGCGTTGCAACTTGGTGAACCCGTGCCTACGTCAGACGAGGAGTAGCGCGGGGAGCGAGTCGCCCGCTGCGTAGTCGCCGTGGGCTTCGTCCGCGATAAGCAGGGCGTTCGCACCGACCATAGACGCGGTGCGGTGCGACCCTTGCGCCCCGGTGACACGGGCGACCGGTGCGCCGGTTGTGTACTCGATTCGGGCGCGGACGAACTCGCGCCGTCCCGGTTCGTGCGGCAAATCCTCGGACAGCGTGGCGATAATTCGGGGGCGGGAGGTTTCGCGGTGTCCGGCTAAGCGACGCAAGACGGGGCGCACGAACAGTTCAAACGTCACCAGCGACGATGCCGGGTTCCCCGGTAGCCCGAAAAACAGCGCGTTCCCGATTCGTCCGAACGCGAGCGGTTTGCCCGGCTTGATGGTGATGCGCCAAAAATCAAGCGAACCGATTTCCTCAACGACTTCCTTCACGAAGTCCGCCGACCCGACCGACACCCCGCCCGACGAAACGATTACGTCGCACCCGGAAAGGGAAAGCAGAGCGTTCCGGATCGCGTCCCGGTCGTCGGGCGCGTGTAGCGACGCTTCAATAATGCCGCCCGCCGACTCGACTGCCACAGCAAGGGCATGACGGTTCGAGTCGCGGATTCTCGCCGGGGGCAAACGGCGCGTTTCCATCGGCATGAGTTCGTTTCCCGTGGATAAAATGCCGACACGGGGGCGGGGGTGGCACGAAACCTTTGCCATGCCGAGCGACGCCAAAAGCCCGACCACGCCCGCGTTGATGGTATCGCCTTCGTTTAGCACGGTTTGACCCGCTTGCACGTCCGACCCGGCGCGGCGAATAAAACGTGGCGAAGCAGGCGTTTTCAGGTATAGGTA
>JACMIU010000614.1 GCA_014380985.1 Armatimonadota bacterium
TCGCCCCGCTTGCGTTGGTGCTGTCCATCACGTGAAGCAGATACGTGCCGGGTTCCTTGAACGCATTGTTCCAAACAAAATCGGCGGAACCGTCGCCGTAGTACCCGTCAATGTAGGTTCCGTCGGGCTTGAACGTTTGCACCCACGGACGCAGTTTGGAACCGAGCGACTTGAAAGCGAAATAGATCGGCACGTTGGGGCGCGTGGTGACAACCTTGTAAATGTGGCGTGCCGCTACGTCTTCGCGGGATTTCGGTTTGCCGATGTTGCCGCGAAAGACCGCCGGAAGCGACACGGCGGGCGCGGTCGCAAAATCAGCGACCGGTGCGCCGCCATCCGGCACACTCGAAACAAATACCGGCAAATTGCCAAATCCGGTCGGCGCGTCGTAAATGCCCCAAGACGCGCTTTGCGGCACTGCGACGCTCACTTGCGCGGCGTTCGCGGGAATCGGCAGGGACGCGGCGAGGCTTGGCGTCACGGTGTCGCCGGGGCGCGACACGACGCCCGATGCGAACCGCGCATCAATAGGCAATCCCGCGCCCACCGTCAGGCGGTAGACCGAAAGCGGGTTCGCGTGATACAGCAAATCGCGCACGAGCAGAGTGTATACGCCGTCGGCGGGCGCGTCGAAGACGAGTGCCGGGTCGGTTCCGCGCAAAAGCGTGTCGCCGCCCGATGATTTTTGTAGCACTTTGCCCGAACCGTCCAGCACGAAAATGACCGGGTTAAAGAACTGTGCGCTCGGCTCACTCAGGCGATACGCTTCCAGATTGACGCTGACGCGTTCGCCCTTTTTGGCGTCGAACGCGAAGTAATCGCGCTGACCGGATGCGGTTATATTACCGTTCACCGTGACTGGCAGGAGAAGTTTCTGCGGGGCGGTAAGCGACGTTTTCGCGCCGTCGCTGGCTATTTCGGGAAGCGCACCGATTAAAAACGTCGCCGCACTGGTAACACCGTTCGCGGTGACGACGCGCAGTTCGCGCTTCCCCGGCGCGGCGTTCGGCGCAACGGTTATCTGCACCGAAAGTTCCCCGGCGCGGGTGAGTGCCTGTAGGTACGCCGTGACCTTTGTCGCCTCTTCAGGTGAAAGCGGCGCGGAGTGATCCTTGACCATTCGCGCCACGGTGGACGCCCACTGCTCCGGTGACAGCGACCGGTTTGCCGGGGAACGCAGTTCGTGGCAGTTGGCGCATTTCGCCTGATGGAGCGGCTTCGCGGACGAGTCCACGCTCACAGTATCGCCGATAATTCTGCCGGAAACGCCCTCGTCGCGCACACCGCCGGGACGGCTGAACCAGACGCTTTTCGCGCCGAGAAGCGCGGAACCGCGCACGGAAACATCCACCGTCTTGCCGGACTGCGCCCCGGCGGGAAGCACCCCGGAAAGACGCGGCACATCCTGCGCGTTCGCGGTCGCGGCGCAAATTAGCACCGCGAATAGTGGGTATGCAATTTTTCGCTTCATAGCAAA
Organism: Armatimonadota bacterium; assembly: GCA_014380985.1. Taxonomy (GTDB): domain Bacteria; phylum Armatimonadota; class Armatimonadia; order Armatimonadales; family Armatimonadaceae; genus JACMIU01. The sequence goes on from JACMIU010000614.1 coordinate 1,478, forward strand.
CCTTTCGCGCACCAACAACGTGCGTCCGCCTACTGCCACACTCATTTGCTTATCGAATCTTGCCAACGCGGCTCGGCGGCCAGAACAGCACCACCGCGTGACCGACGACCTGCTTGCGCTCCAGCGGGCCCCAAACGTGCGAGTCTTTGGAATGGTTGCGGTTGTCGCCCATCATAAACAGTTCGTTTTCGCCGAGTTTGAGCGGCTTGGAGGGGTCTTCGTAGGAGCCGAAATCGTAGTCGGGATCTTCGTTGGTGTACGGTTCGACAAGGGATTTGCCGTTCAGTATCACCTGACCGGGAACAATCTCGATAATCGCGCTCGAACGTCCCAGCAGTTGACCGATCTCTTTTTTCGTCACTTTTCGCTTGCCGTTGACAAGAACATAGTCGGAGTAAAACTTGATCGGCTCGTCAATCAAGCCCATCCGTTCGCGCAGATAGTCATGCACCGTGGAGTTGCTGAAACCGTTCGCGTCAATCGGCTCGCCGTCCACAATGATTTGCGCGGCTTTGACCTGAATCGTGTCGCCGGGCGTCCCGATAAGGCGTTTGATAAAGTCCACATTCGGCTCGCCGTCGGTGGCGACCAACGGAGCTTCAAATACCACCACATCGCCGCGTGTCGGCTCCCAAATCCGGTAGGAAAACTTGTTGACAATCAGCCGGTCTTTGACCAGAAGCGTTTGCTCCATGCTTTCGCTCGGAATGAAGAATGCTTGCGCGGCGAACGGTCGAATCAGCAGAAACGCCAGCACGGCGACAAAGTTCACGGTGTCGCAGGTTTCGCTGATGGTTCGCGCCCACGGGTCTTTGATTTTGACAAGGGCGGCGCGAATCAGCGTTAGCGCGACAACCAGACCGACGATAAAAACCGGGCTGATATTCGCTAACTGGTCGGTGAGGGGGTTAGATGGTGGCATAGATATTACATTTCACGGAACCGGAAATGCCGATTCTCGAAGGGGTAGCGTTACGGTGAAGCGGGTTCCTTGTCCCAGTTCGCTTTCCACACTCACCGTGCCGAGATGGGCTTCCACGATATGCTTTACGATGGAAAGCCCTAAACCGGTTCCCCCGTTCGCCGCCGTGTTCCCTTCGCCGCTTTGAAAACGCCGGGCGCGGTCGGCTCGCCAGAATCGCTCCCAAATACGCGGCAAATCCTGCGACATGATTCCGATACCGGTATCGGCAACCGTGACCACGGCTTCGGGTTTACCGGCATCGCCCGTTCGTACTTGAACATCGGCGAGAACGCTTCCGCCCCGTGGCGTATATTTTATCGCATTATCCACCAAATTGAAAAGCACCTGATCCAGTTGCGAGCGGTCGGCTTCCACGGGAACCGGTATGGTTAGGCGCGTCGGTTGAACCGTGAGGTGAATACCGCGCCGCTCGGCGTTCGCGGCGACCCGCGCCCCGACATCGGACAAGAGTTGCGACAGGTCAAAACGAATCGCATCCGGCTCCTGCGATTCGGCTTTCGAGAGTTCCAGCAGGTCGGTGGAAAGCGAAACCAAACGGTCGGCTTCGCGGATAATCGTCTGCAAAAAGCGTGGCGCGGCTTCCGCGTCGTTTAATGCACCATCTAAAAGCGTTTCCGCCATAGCGCGAATCGAAGCAAGCGGCGTGCGTAATTCATGCGAAACGTTGGCGACGAAATCGGTTCGCACGGTGCGAAGGCGCAAGATTTCCGTTTGATCCACCAATGCGAGAATCGCCCCGCCACCGAGCGACGCTCGTACCGGGGTCACGCGGGCGCGTACCTGCCGCTCCCGCGCCCCGACAAGGCGCACCTCGGTATCCCGCGACTCCTGCGCGGTCAGGGCGGCTTCTAACAAGTCGGACAGAGCGCGAACGTGCGTCGCTTCCCAAAGGGTCAAGCCGAGCAACGTTCCCGGCGGCGGCGGGTACGTGGTCACGCCGAAAAGTTCACACGCGGCGGGGTTGACCGACGCGATACGTCCGTCCGACTCGATTCCGATGACCGCTTCAAAAACCGGATCGGCGGCAATCGTCACCAATCGCGGCGGCTCATCGGAATATGCGGGTTCGGTAGTCAGGCTTTGCATACGGACATTTACTCCCGTCTCTTACGAACCGACAAACTTGTAGCCGATACCGCGCACGGTCAGCAAAAACTGCGGTTTGCCGGGGACGGGTTCGATCTTCTCCCGAAGCCAGCGAATATGCACATCCACCGTGCGGTCGTCTACGTAGGCATCTTCGCCCCACACGCGGTCGAGCAGGGTTTGTCGGTCGAAAACCCGTCCGGGATGCGCGGCGAGAATCGCCACCAAGTCAAACTCTTTGCGCGACAGGGTCAGCGATTTTTCGGCGGTACGTGCTTCGCGCTTTTCGATGTCAATCACCAGTCCGAGTTGCGTGGAAGCCATGATAATCGGCGACATGGGAAGCGCACCGGCGACCGGGGAAACCGCAACCGGCTCACTTGCCGCGCCGCGCCGTAGCAACGCCTTCACCCGTGCCATCAGTTCGCGCATTCCGAACGGCTTAATCAAATAATCGTCGGCTCCGGTTTCAAGCCCCTGCACCCGGTCGGCTTCGGCGACGCGGGCGGTGAGCATCAAAATCGGCACATTGCTTCCGCTTTGGCGAATCAGTCGGCAAATGTCGAAACCGCTCCCCGACGGTAGCATCACGTCTAAGATTACCAAGTCGGGAATGCGCTCGCGGAACAGGCGTAGCGCGGTATCGGCATCGCTCGCCACCAGTGCGAAGTAGCCTTGCTGTCGCAAGTTATACGTAACGGCGTCCACAATCGCCGGTTCGTCATCCACCACAAGAATGCGGGCGGACGGCTCATTATTACCGGCAGGGACGGGAAGAGTTTTCGCGGCGGTCATCTCGGTTTGCATCCTACTTGGTACGGTGGCGCGGTATTTCGTCTATCCGTTGCATAGCAAATACCTTTTCGATAACGGCAGTGTCTATTCCTTTATTGTACCGTTATTTGAAACGGTAAAAGCAACTCTATTTTCCGCTTGACAATTCTTTGTTTTGTTATTACAATATACAATAAGAACATAGGTGAGATTTTTGGAAGAAACAA
>JACMIU010000615.1 GCA_014380985.1 Armatimonadota bacterium
AGCGCGGGTAAGCCGGTCGGAACGGTTCGTGTGCTTCATACAGTTAGCGTACCTGCTTCGGAAGCAGTATGCAAACGTTAGCCGACCGGTGAGCCGTCCGCGCAGGGGGCGTCGGGGCGCAGGAGAATCACGTCGCCGGGATCGTCCGTTGTAACCACGCCCAGCACCAGCACTTCGGAGCGAAACCCGGCGATTCGGCGCGGCGCGAAGTTGATCACGCCCAAAACCGATGTGCCAACAAGCGACTCCGGCGAATACCGGCGCGTTAGTTGCGCCGATGATTGCCGTACCCCGACGCCCTCGCCAAAATCAATCCAAAGGCAAATCGCCGGTTTGTTCGCGCCCGTGTTCGGTTCGGCGCGAATCACGGTTCCCTTGCGGATGTCGAGCGCGGCGAACGTATCGAAGGTGGTTTCGGGTTTCGGTTCCATGTGTCAAAAATCGAATAGGCGCGAAACCGAACCGTCCGACCAGATGGCGCGAATCGCGGCGGCGAACATGGGGGCAACACTCAGTTGCTTGATTTTCGGCAGGCGTTTCTCGTCCGGCAGGGGAATCGTGTCGGTGATAATCAATTCGGCGATTTCGGGGCGCGATAGTTTTTCCATCGCTTTGCCGACTAAAAGCGCGTGTGTGGTGGCGACGGTGATTTCCGGTTTCGCGCCGTTCTCCAGAAGTGCGTCCACAATTTCGTTGATAGAGCCGCCCGATGAAATCATGTCGTCGTAGACGATGCAGGTTTTGCCGCGCACGTCCCCGGCGAGTTGCGTGATTTCGGAAACGCCGTGTTCGGGATGTGTTTTGTAGCCGACCGCGAGCGGGCAACCGAGGCGACCGGCAATACGACGCACTTTCTTGACGCGCCCCTCGTCCGGCGACACCACTACAATATCCTTCCCCGTCCAGTCCTTTCCGGCTAAGTAGTCGGAAATCACGTGAAGGGCGGTCAGATGGTCGAGCGGAATATCGAAGAACCCCTGAATCGCGTCCGCGTGTAAATCCATCGCCACAATTTGCGTCGCGCCCGCCGTAGTGAGCAGGTTCGCAATCAGTTTCGCGGTGATCGGTTCGCGGGGAGCATCCTTCTTTTCCTGCCGCCCGTAGCCGTAGTAGGGCAAAACGCAGGTAATGGTTCCCGCCGAAGCGCGTTTCAGGGCGTCAATCAGCACCAACAGTTCCAAGAGGTGCTGGTCAATCGGGGGGCAGGTCGGTTGAAGCAGAAACACATCCGCGCCGCGCACCGATTCATTCAAATTGATATACAGTTCGCCATCGGCGAAGCGCGTGATTTGCAGTCCGCCGAGCGCGATTCCGAGGTTCGCGGCGACGGCTTCGGCGAGCGCGGGGTTTGCGGAACCGGCGAACAGTTTCATCGCGGGTAGGTGCGCGGAATCGAGGGCAGAAGCGGTTTTTACCATGATGCGGTTATTGTACCGCATACGTTTTATGTTTGTCACGCCGGGTGGGGTATAACAGCAGTAGCAACATGACCGAGCGCAACCAGCAATTTTTCGATTTTTTAGTCCTTGCCGACCGCATGAAGCAGATCGAGCGACGCAACTATGTCGGCATGACCGACCGGCACGAAAACGACGCCGAGCATTCGTACCACATGGCATTATGCCTTCTGCTCCTGCACCGCGAAACCGATACGCCGGTAGACTTGGGACGCGCTTTGTCGCTCGTGCTGGTGCATGATTTGGTCGAAATCTATGCGGGCGACACGTTCGCCTATGACGCAGCGGCGGTCGCGGGGCAAGCGGAGCGCGAAGAAGTGGCGGCGAAGCGACTGTTTGATGACGAATTGCCCGCCGACACCGGGGCGCACTTTATGGAGTTGTGGCGCGAGTTTGAGGCAAAGGAAACTCCCGAATCGCGCCTTGCCAATGCTTGCGACCGGCTTCAGGCGTTCCTGCAAAACTATATCGCGGCGGGCAGACCGTGGCGCGAGAACGGCGTGACGCCGGAAACCACGCGCCCGCGCACCAACGTTGCCCGCGAAACCGCGCCGGTGTTCGAGGAACTGATCGACGAAATCTACGCCCGCGCCGATGCCGAGAAACTGTGGGACGACCGTCGTCTGCGGGGCTAAACGCGGTGTGCAACCTTCCCGCGCCTGACGGTACAATAAGCGTATGAACAAACGATCCTGCGTCGCCGTGTCGCTGACCTTGCTGACGCCCGCGCTACTTGCCGGTTGCTCGCAGAAATGCGACCCGAAGATTGACCCGGATTGCCGCCCGAACGGACGCGGCGGCTACTACCGCCCGTTTTTCGGGGGCGGCGGGTATCGCAATAGTAGCGGCACAACCGGTAGCCGCCCGGCTACCGGCGTTTCCGGCACATCGGGGCGTGGCGGCTTCGGCTCGTTCGGCGGCGGTTCGATAGGCGGATAACGGGCTATGGAACGAATCACGAGCGAACCACGCCCCGATTGGAAAAGCATCGTCGAGGAACAGGGCTTGACGTTTCACATGACCGGCGATGTTCCGTACTGGGACGAGTCGGCGTTTTATGCGTTCACAGCACAAGAAATCGCCGCCCTTGAAACCGCGACCTACGCGCTGAACGAAATGTGTCTGCAAGCCGTGGAACACGTGGTCACACAGAAACTGTACGACCGATTTTTGATTCCCGAAGCGTTCGCGCCGTGGGTTGCTGAAAGTTGGGAGCGCGACGAACGCACGGTTTACGGGCGGTTCGATTTGGCGTTCGACGGTTCGACGATTAAGATGCTCGAATATAACGCCGATACGCCGACGTGCTTGATTGAGGCGGCGGTGGCGCAGTGGCACTGGTTCAAGGCGACGGCGGGCGAGAACGATACGCTGGATCAGTTCAACAGCCTTCATGAGCGGCTAATCGAAGCATGGGCAACGGTGAAATCCGAAACGGTCGGGGACGAGACTCTCTACTTTACGTCCGTGTTTGACGGCGACACCGGCGGCGAGGATTTCATGAGCGCGAACTATCTGCGCGACACGGCGGCGCAAGCGGGGCTTACCACCGAATGGATCGCCGTCGGGCAAATCGGCTTCCATCCCCGGCGCGGCTTTACCGATCTTCGGGAGCGTCCGATTCGTCACCTGTTCAAACTGTACCCATGGGAGTGGCTTATCCGCGAACGCTTCAGCCGACACCTGCGAGCATCGCGCACCCGGTTTCTCGAAGCCCCGTGGAAAATGGTGCTGTCAAACAAAGCGATTCTCCCGCTTTTGTACGAATTGTTCCCCGAATCGCCGTACCTGCTTCGCGCCGACTTCGCTCCGCTCCCCGGCGACTACGTGCAAAAGCCGATCTTGGGGCGCGAAGGGGCGAACACGCGCATTGTGCGAGGCGGCGAAACGGTTGCCGAGCGCGGCGGCGACTACGACACCGGGGCGTTTGTGTATCAAGAGTACGTGCCGCTGAAGAACTTCGGGCGCGGCTTTCCCGTCGTCGGCTCGTGGATGGTGAACGGCTACGCGGCGGGTATCGGTATCCGCGAGGACGACCATCCGATCACCGGCAACGAGTGCCGGTTTGTGCCGCATTTGTTCGAGGCGGAACGCTAAGACACCCCGCCCCAACGTCGAAACGTTGGGGCGGAATGTGCCGCTTAAAAGTTCGGGGCGTAGCCGACGCGGGGAAGCCCGCCGTTTACCTTGCCGCCGATGCTATTGGGAGCGTTGTTCGTCACCACCCATAATTCGCTGACGATTTTTCGCAAGTCAGACTGCGGGATGTCCCACTGCCCGACCTCCTCCTGCGAGATGCCGAACGCATAGTTTGTGTACGCGGTGTCGTCTACGATATACGCGCCGTAATCGAGTAGTGCTTGCGCGATTTTTCGTGCCTTGGGCGACGACAATTGAAGATCGTTCACGGTCCGCCAACCGGGAATCGCCACCAGCGACCCCATCACTAAGTTGGTGTTGGTTCCTTGATACCGGTTGGGATTGTTCGGATCGTTCGCGTAGTTGTCGGCAAGTTTCGCGGGCCATTTGTAACCGGGGAGACTGCTCGAATAGTACAGATATTTTTTCGCGTACACGAGAAACTTCAGCGCGTGGCGAATCGGCTCCGATGAGGTGAGTTCCCCGGAGCGAATCGAGCCGCCCAGCACCGACATACCGGAGCCGTAGTGCGCCCCCGGCGTCGTGCCGTCGCCTAACCCGTCGCCGTAAACGCTACCGAACTTCTGAAAG
>JACMIU010000616.1 GCA_014380985.1 Armatimonadota bacterium
GTGAACGCCCCTGCGGCAATCAGTAGCGCAAGCAAAATCATCGTTTTGTTCGCGGTTCCTTCCAATGTCATTACTTCGGCTTGTTGCACCTCAGGGCGTACCATTTGTCCCTGCGCGTAGCCTCCGTTGCCGTAACCGTTCTCTTCAAACTTATCGTAAGTGTTCTCGTTGAATGCGGGGTTTGCCATAATTTATATACGCGAAAAAACGCCTCCGTGTTTATTATACCAACAAATGCGGAAAACGCGGTACGTTTGACGAATAATACAAGCCTTAATATGCCGCGTCCCAAGATTCTTTTTTTAGCGCATTTGCTCCCGTACCCGCTGGACGGCGGCGGGCAAATCAAGTCGTACCATACGCTTCGCCTCCTGTCCGAACGCTACGATGTGACGATGCTTGCCCTAATTCGCCGCGATGAGGAACGCGAAAACGCTAAGTATCTGGAGCCGTTTTGTATTGGGGGTGTTCACTGTTATCTGCTGAAAAGAAATGCGCTGTCAAACGTGACGAACGCGCTTGTCGCTCTGCTAACTAACCGTTCGTTTCTTGTGTCGCGGGATACTGAGCGAGAACTTGCGGCGGCGATGTGTTTTACTTGCTACTTCAGTTTGCCGCCTTACCCCGTGATTCACGTGGATCACTTGCAAATGATGCCGTTTGTGCCACGCGATATGACGGAGCCTATCCCAATCGTACTCGACCAGCACAACGTCGAACACCGCATCCCGAAACGGCTTTCGGAAACCCCCAGCGCGAACCCCCTGATGCGCTGGTACGCCGGTATCGAGTGGCGCAAACTTAGGCGTTTTGAACTCGCCACGATGCGCCGCGCCGATGTTTCCCTCACGGTGTCCGACGAAGACCGCGACGCCTTTGTCGCCCTTGCTCCCGACCTTGCGGATAAAATCGTCACCTACCCGATTGGCGTGGACACCGATTATTTCGCTGTCGCCGAACGCGCCCCGGACGCTTCCGACCTGCTTTCCATCGGCACGATGTACTGGATGCCGAACGTGGACGCGGCGACGTGGTTCGTATCCGACATTCTGCCGCTCGTGCGACACGCGAAGCCCGACGCCCGCTTCGTGATTGTCGGCGCGAAGCCGACGCCGGAGATAGTCGCCCTCGGACAGCGTGATGCGGGCGTTGTCGTGACCGGAACCGTGCCGGATGTGCGCCCGTTCGCGGCTACGTGCGGCGTGTTTATCGTGCCGCTCCGGTCGGGGTCGGGAATGCGCGTCAAGATTCTGAACGCGCTTTCTATGGGGCTACCGGTCGTTTCTACCACCGTTGGTGCGGAGGGTATCGGCGTGACGCACGGCACAAATATCCTGCTCGCCGACACGCCCCGCGTCTTCGCAGACGCGGTGCTACAGGTGTTAAATGACCGTGCTTTAGCCGACCGCCTCGGCGCGAACGGTCGGCGACTAATGGAGGAACGGTACGGCTGGAACGCGGTCGGGCGGCAACTGTTCGCGGTGTATGATCGGGTGCTGGGAAACGGGGTATAATTGTAAACTTCCCCGCAAAATGATACTTGCATTGAATTGTCCAACCGCGGTTGGACAATTTGGCAGACGAAATGAAGGAGTGCCAAAATGGATAGCGAACTGAACTTGTTCACCGACGAAATTACCAATGAGGCAAATGACTATGAATCGTTTCTTCAGACCATCAAGAATCAAATACAAACCGTGCAGTTGGATGCCGCACTTGCCGTAAGCCGTCGCTTGATATTGCTGTACTGGCAGATCGGGTCAGAGATACGCAAAAGACAATCGGCGCAAGGTTGGGGAGCCAAGATAGTTCAGAAATTGGCGAACGATTTGCGATTTGCGTTTCCGTCTGTGGAAGGATTTTCCCGTACCAACCTTCTCTACGCTCGTTCCTTTGCCGAGGCGTATCCTGATATACAAATATTGCAACAACTGTTGCAACAATCTCCCGTGTCATGGAGCCACCACACCCGCATTCTTGATAAGGTCAAAAAGCCGGACGCCCGACTCTGGTATATCCGTGCCGCAAGCGAGAACGGTTGGAGTCGTAGCATTCTCGAACTGCAAATCGAGTCCGATTTATTCACGCGGCAGGGGGGCGCGGTAACGAACTTCGACCGCACCCTGCCCCCGCTTCAGTCCGATCTTGCGCGGCAGATCCTCAGAGACCCGTATAACTTCGACTTTCTGACACTCGGCAAAGACGCGCACGAGCGCGAACTTGAAAACGGCTTGATGGCGCACGTGAAAAGTTTTCTGTTGGAAATGGGGCAGGGATTCGCGCTTTTAGGGACGCAGTTCCCGCTCACA
>JACMIU010000617.1 GCA_014380985.1 Armatimonadota bacterium
AACTGCTCAATACCGGCGGGCATATCCTGATTTGCGATTACTTCCGCAACCCGACACCCGATAAGGGACCGTTCGGTGGCGGCTTTCAATATGCCGATTTCGAGAAACAGGTCGGGGCAACGTCGCTTGTTCCGCTCGTGAACCGCGACATCACACCGCTGACCGCGCCGAACCTTGACCTTGTGGTAGACGTCGTGGAAAAGGTCGTCACACCCATGAAAACGCAGTTGTTCTCGTTCGCCCGCGTCAAATACGCCTTTTGGCACAAGGCACTAACGTGGGTGTTCCGCAAGCAGTTAGCGCATTTCGACACCAAGTATATGGGCGGCAAGCGCGGCGGCAAAAACTTCGCGGTCTACAAAACGTACCGGTTGCTCCTGTTCGCCAAAGGCGCGGCGGGCAAGATATAGGCGGGGGCAATCGCTATAAAACGGAAGCGCAGCGACGTGCTTCCGTTTTTTTCTTGCCTGTCACCTTTCGCGCCGCGCACGGGGCTTATTATCATGAACGACGAAACGCGTCTTATCCAGCGGGCGGCAGGCGGCGATAGTACCGCGTTCGACCGCCTTGTTCACACCTATCAGAACCGCGCCGTGTTGCAAGCATTTGCCATTTTACGTTCGCGGGCAATGGCAGAGGACGCCGCGCAAGAAGCCTTTTTGCAGGCATGGCGCGATCTGCCGACTTTGCGCGAACCGGCGACTTTCGCGGCGTGGCTTCGGCGCATCGTGTTCAAGTTCGCCGACCGGCAGAAGCGGCGCGAAAAGCCGAACGTTCCGCTCGAAGCGATAGCGGAAACCGCCGACGGCGCGAACCTCGCCACCGACATTATCCGTAGCGAAACACAAACGCGGGTGCGCGACATGGTGGAAACACTCGCTCCCGGTGAGCGCGACGCGGTGCTTCTATTCTACGGCGACGGCGAAAATGCGGCGCGGGTTGGCGCGTTTCTCGGCATCAGCGAACCGGCGGTGAAGCAACGGTTGACACGGGCGCGAAAGAAACTCGCGGAAAGGATGGGAATGATGATGAGTGAAATGTTGGGAGAATGGGGAACCACGGCGCAGGACACGCGCTTCGTAGAAATAGCGCGGCTCCTGCGCGAAGTAACGCAGGTTCTGGAAAGCGACGTAAATGTTTTAGCGGCATATCTTGCGCCATTCGGCAAAGACGAGGGCTTGGGCGCGGGTAACGATGCGTGGGCGTCGCTGAATGTTCATGCAGTGATGCGCGACGACGCTATTGACGCACTCGCAACCGGAGCGGGCGAATACGTGGCGCGAATCGCCGAGCCGATTCTTTGGGTGACGGGTCAACAGAACGCGCCGCCGAAGGGCTACTACCGCATGGCGATTTACGCCGCACCGGGCGGGGCATACGAAGTGGATTGGTACTGGCACGCCGCGACCGGCGCGACTCTGCCGATAGACGCTCGCGTTTTGTTCAATCGCGGGGACGTGCCGCAGGGGGACGCAAAAATCACGTGGGAGTTTACACCGGAAAGCGAGTACCCCGATGCCCTGCGACAAGCACTTGCGGCACAATCGCCCGTCGAGACTCACGCGGAAGCCGTTCGCAACACGGTGCATTTCTTTTGGGCGATGTGGCTGATTTCCAGCAAATATGTGTTGCGGGACGGAACGCAAGCCGAAACGCCGTTCGCATCCTTGCTCGAAAACACGCTTGCGGACATCCTTCACCGTGTTACTGGCGAAGGGCGTATCGCGCCGTCGCCCACGCTCGCTCCGACGCCGGACGCGAAACGCCGCCCACCTACAACGATTGGCGGACGAAATGACCACGCTCGGCTTCGCGTCCCCGTTTACGTAGCCGGAAGGGTCGCCCGATACGCAGCGAACAACGCTTCGACCGAAACGCCTTCTATCGTCATTCCGGACAGGTTCGCATCCGTGATGGCGACGCCGCGCAAAGAAACGTTGTGCAATGTCGCACCGTCCAACTTTACATCGTCGAATACCGCGCCCCCTAAATCAACGTTCGTGAACGACGATTGTGGCATTGCCGCATTGGTCGCGTAAATTGTTTCGGTTGTGTTTTCCAGTTTCATAGGATTCTTTCCGTGCGGCGATATTTTGTGCGCCGCGTATCGCCCATACTACACGGTCGGGGACGAAAACGGAATCACCTCCTTCGCGTTTGCATAATCGGCACAAACGCGATAACATTTCGTCATTATTATAAGTGTTGAATTGTAAAGGTTTGTGATTATGCCGAAAGACAACAAAGAAAAGAAGCGGATCGGAGAACCTGAAGCACAGCCGTGGAACCCGGAACGGTTCGCCGCCGACGCCACGGCGTTCAAAGCGTTAGGCGACCCGACGCGCCTTGCGGTGATGGGATTCCTGCTCGCGTGGGAGAAATCGCCGGAAGCAACGCTTGCCGGGGGAACGGAAATGCAGGGCGCGACGGTGGGCGAAATCGCTTGCGCCCTAACAGGCAAATCGGGCAAGGAGCCGCCCGCGCTTTCGCATCACCTCAAGGAGTTGCTTCACGCCGGGCTGGTGACGATGACGCGGTTCGGCAAGAACCGGTGCTACCGTGCCGAGGTCGGCACTATCTCGCCGCTTTGGGGAAGCCTTCTTTGCGGCGAATCGTCCGGCGCGGGAGGCGACGCGTGACCGCTACCCTTTTGAACACCGAGCATGAAACCGTGCTGATTCGCGCCGGTTTGGTGCGGATGCTAAGCATCGCCGAAGCACAACTTACCGACGCGCTTGACGCGCTGTTTTCCGGCGACACCGCGCTTGCGGATGCGGTTGTCAGGCGCGACAACGCGCTGTCCGAGCAGGAGCATTGCCTTCAAACTCAGGCACTTTGCGCCGCCGCGCACGGCTTTCGCGGCACACGCGAAACGCGCTTCGTGGCTTCGGTGCTTCGCGTTTCGGGGAATATCGAACGCATCGGCGACCATGCCGTCAGCATCGCGCACCTTGCCAAACGCCTTCAAGCCGCGCCTGCGCCAACGATGATGCCGCTCGAAGTCGAACGTATGGGACGTGCCGTGTCGGTGATTTTGCGCGAAACGGCACGGTGCATATCTACCGGCAATCCCGAAATCGCCGTGCAAATCGCCGAAGCGGATGACGAAGTGGACATCTTGTGGCGCGAAACGCAAACCGAACTGCGCGAACGCATGGTGCGGTTCCCACAGCAGAGCGTCGCCGCGTCGCACCTGCTGTTTGTCGCGCACTATTTGGAACGCATCGGCGATCACTGCGTCCATGTCGCGGAACGTTTTTCGGTGTGACGAAAATAATTTTGAGCAAGGTGCAACCGGTTCGTTCTGCCGCGTGTCGGAATGAAAACGGTCGCGCTTAAGGAGGCGACAAACTATGACGTTTGGCGATGTTTTAGCGATTACGCTACTAATTACCGTGACAATTACCACGCTTTGGGCGGGGCTTGTCGCGTTCACCGTCCTGTTTTCGCGGCGCGCACAGGTCGCCGCGAACGCGCTTAAGGATGCGCCGGGCAAGCAAATCGGAATCGGCGCACTAATCGCGCTGGTCGCGGGAACCATCAGCGTGATGCTGATGACGGCGGGCGGTCCCGTTGCTATGATCGGGTTCGCCATGCTTGCCGCCGCGCTTGCCCTCGCGGTGCTTGGCTCGTCGGGAATCGCCCTTCTGATAGCGGAACGGTTGCAAACGCTGGAACCGGGACAATCGCGCCTTCGCGGCGCAACGGTCGGCGCGGCACTCGCGGTCGCCACCGGCTTGCTTCCCGTCATCGGTTGGTTCTTTCTGATGCCCGCGCTTCTGTTCGCGTCGCTCGGCGCGGGGCTTGCCGCGCTTCGCACCAAAGCCACCGCCCCCGCGCCCGAACGGCAAGCCGTGCCATTAGTCGCCGAAAATTAGGGAGACGTATCACCATGAACCGACGTCATGCTTTAACGCTTGCGGGTTCCGCCCTCGGCGTTGCCGCGCTATCCGGTTGCTCGCGGGTCGGGCAACGGGTCATCAAAGCGCGAGAAGACGCGCCGAAGGACACGGCGTTACCCACGTCGCTCGACGCCCGCCTCCTGAGCCGCGCCGCCTACGGAGCCGCGCCCGGCGACCTCGAGCATCTGCAAAAAATGGGGCGAGAAGCGTGGATAGACGAACAACTTGCCGCGCCCGTCGCTACCGGGGTTCCGTCGTTGATTGGCTTAGGTGTCGGCAAACTCACTGGGGGCGCACAGGGCGACGCCGCCGGGGGCGAATCGCCCGGCTTGCTGTACCGTCTTGCCGGAATCGAGCCGCTTCATTTTTCGACGTATGAACAGCGCGACTTTCCTCAAGCGAAGGTGTTGGAAGCGTTGACACAAGCCGCACTGCTTCGCGCCGTCTACAGTAAGTGGCAACTGCGCGAGCGTATGGCGGCGTTTTGGAGCGACCATTTCAATATCTACGCGCCGAAGGTGATTGATTTCGGCGAAGCCTACGCGACCACGCACCTGACATACTACATGAACGCCGATGAAACGAACGTCATCCGGCGTCACGCGCTCGGCTCGTTCCCCGACCTTTTGCAAGCGTCGGCGCGTTCGCCCGCGATGCTCGGCTACTTAGACAATCAGCGTTCGATGAACGGCACGGCGAACGAAAACTACGCCCGCGAAATCATGGAACTGCACACCCTCGGCGTCGGTGGGGGCTACACACAACGCGACGTGCAAGAAGTCGCCCGGTGTCTCACCGGTTGGGGCGTCGAGGAGCGGTTTTACCAGAAGCGCGGCACGTTCCGGTTCGTGCCGGAGAAGCACGACAACGGCGCGAAAACCGTGCTGGGCGTCCAGATTCCGGCGAACGGCGGCGAAAAAGATGGAGAAGCGGTGCTACGCATTTTGGCGGAGCATCCGTCCACGGCGCGGTTTATCGCGGGCAAGTTGGTGCGCCATTTTTGGGGCGACGACAGCGAGGAATGGACGACACGCCTTGCCGCAATCTACACCAAAACTAAGGGCAATATCCCGGCAATGCTTCGCCCCCTGCTTCTCGCGGACAACCTCGCGGGTGCGCCGACGATTCTAAAGCGTCCGTGGGACTATGTTGTTTCGTCGCTACGCGCAACCGGTGCGGACACCGACGCTGGCAAAGGGGTGCAGGCGCACCTGCGCGGCATCGGGCAACCGCTATTCGAGTGGCCCATGCCGAATGGCTACCCGGAGAACACGGCGGCATGGGCGGGGTCGCTACTCGCCCGGTGGAACTTCGCGTTCGCATTATCGGCGGGGCAAATCGAGCGCACCACCCTGCCGGGCGACACGATAAACGCGAAAGACTTTCCCTCAATTGTCAGCGCGGTGCTGGGAGCCAAGCCCGACGCCGCGATGCAAGCCGCGTTACGGTCGGCGAAGACCGGCGCGGAGGCAATCGCATTGGCTCTTTGCACGCCGGGGTTTTCTTGGCGGTAGGAAAAAACGAATGAAAAACTGGCAACAAATGCTGTGCGAATCCGAACCCGGCGCGAACCGCGTCACACGCCGCGCCGCCCTGCAAACCGGCGCGGGCGTCGCCGTCGCTACCGAGCTTGCGGCGTGGATGGGACGTTCCGCGCTCGCGCAGGTGTCGGTTGCGCCGGATAAGGAAAACAACGAGACCGGGCGCGATGTGTTTGTCAATATCTTCCTGCGCGGCGCGGCGGATGGGTTGTCGCTCGTGGTTCCGTATGCCGAGGACGATTACTACAAAGCACGTCCAACACTTGCTATCGCCGCGCCGAAACGCGGCAACGCCGGAGCCGCGCTACGCCTTGATGACCGATTCGGACTGCATCCGGCACTCTCGCCGTTACTGCCGCTTTGGGTCGACGGTTCGCTTGCGGTGCTTCACGCGGTCGGTTCGGGCGACCAAACCCGCTCGCATTTTGAAGCGATGGCGACGATGGAGCGTGGCGAATACATCAAAGGCGGGAGCGAGGCGCGGGGCTGGTTAGCGCGTCATCTAAGCGCGGTGCACGGTTCGGCGTCGCCGTTGCGGGCGGTGGCGTTCGGCGCGGTGATGCCGGACACGCTTCGCGGCGCAACCTCCGCGACCGCCGTCGAATCGCTTTCCGACCTGAAGATAAACGCGCCCCGCCCCGAACTCGCTACCGCGCTGACCACGTTGTACGCGCCCGGCACGGATGCCGCGAGTGTCGCGGGGCGCGAAACGATCGCCGCGCTGAAAACGTTGCAAAAAATAGACCCCGCGCATTACAAACCGGCGCACGGGGCGACGTATCCGCAGTCGCCGCTCGGCGAAGGCTTGAAGCAAACGGCGTGTTTAATCAAAGCGGGCGTCGGTTTGGAAGCAGCGTTTTTAGACCGCGAAGGCTGGGATACGCACGTCACGCAGGGCGGAGCTACCGGATGGCTCGCCTTGCAATTAGACGATGTGGCAAAGTCGCTCGCGGCTTTCGCGCAAGATTTAGGCAAGGAGCGTGACCGAGTTACCCTTGTGGTGCAGACCGAGTTCGGGCGGCGCGTCGCCGAAAACAGCAGTCTCGGAACCGACCACGGGCGGGCGTCCGCGATGTTCGTTTGGGGCGGCGCGGTGAACGGTGGCAAAATACACGGCGGCTGGCCCGGTTTGCGCCCGGAGCAGCTCGAATCCCCCGGCGACCTGCGCGTCGTGAACGATTACCGGTTGGTGCTTGCGGAAATATTGGCGAAGCGATGCGGCAACGCGGCGGGCTTGGAGACCGTGTTTCCCGGCGCGGGCATCACGGCGGAACGGTTTTTGGGCGTGGTGCGGTCGTAGCCAACGACGGAATTTCGAGGCTAATCTTTCGCGTCGATTTTGCTGATTTCTACAGCAAAGGTTAGCGAAATACCGGCAACGATTTGTTGCACCCGCGAAAGCGAAAGGGTGCCGACATATTCCGCCAAACGTTCCTTGTCCAGCGTGTAAAATTGCGAAATATTCACCACGCTACGTTTGGTCAAACCTCCTTCGCCCTGTTCGAGAAGCACATTACCGACATCGTTCGCCCGGTCAACGTTTGACGTGACAGGACAGACAATTACGGTACGAATGCGGCTTTTATTCAACCGGTTGCCCTGCACCACGACCACCGGATGCCGCCCGCCCATCTCCAAGAGCGACGGGCTAATGCCGTCTATCCAAAACAAATCACCTTGCTGAAGCGGCTCTACCATTCGTTACGCTCGAAAATCTGCCGAACTTGCGCGTCTTGCGATTCTTTGGAAAGCGTATCGTCCCAATCGTTCGTAGGTAGCGAAACGGTATCGCTGTTTTGTGTTGCCGCCCATTCCAAAAGGCGCGTGGCGGCGCGGGTTTCATCAGTCTGGTCGCGCACCGCTACGCGCCGGATCAGCGCGGCAGTGTGGTTGCCAACCGTTAAAGTAAAGGTAGTCATATCTTGATTTTACCGTACACGTTTGTTTTTTCGTTTCACGCAAAGCCGGAACCGACCACCGATTGACAAAGCCCCCTACCCCCGCTATCATAAACGCACCATGAAAGGCATCATTCTTGCCGGGGGAAGCGGAACCCGACTGTACCCCGTGACGCAAAGCATCTCCAAACAACTGCTCCCGGTGTACGATAAGCCGATGGTGTTTTATCCGCTTTCGACCCTGATGCTCGCCGGAATCCGTGATATTTTGCTGATTTCCACGCCAACCGATTTACCGCTGTTCGAGCGACTTTTGGGCGACGGTTCGCAGTTCGGTATTTCGCTTCAGTATGCCGAGCAACCCGCGCCCGAAGGACTGGCGCAAGCGTTCCACCTCGGCAAAACGTTTGTCGGAGGGCAACCGGCGGCACTCGTTCTTGGTGACAACCTGTTTAACGGCGATAAATTGCAGGAGCAACTCACGCAAGCAACGGAGGCGGCACAATCGGCGCGGGGAGGAGCCACCGTGTTCGGCTACCGCGTGTCCGACCCCGAACGCTACGGCGTGGTCGAGTTTGACGCCGAAGGTCGCGCCGTCTCGCTGGAGGAAAAACCCGCGAAACCGAAAAGCAACTATGCCGTGGTCGGGTTGTATTTCTACGATTCGCAAATCACCGACATCGCGGGAAGCATTCAGCCGTCGGCACGCGGCGAGTACGAAATCACCGACGTGAACAAGGTCTACCTCGCGCAAAACGAACTGCACGTAGAACGCTTGGGACGCGGCACGGCATGGCTTGACACCGGAACCCACGATTCGCTTCTCGAAGCCTCCAACTACATCGCCGCCATCGAACACCGGCAGGGTCTCAAAATCGCCTGTCTCGAAGAGATCGCTTACGAATGCGGATGGATTGACGCAAACGCCGTGGAACGCCAAATCACGCGCCTCGGCAAAACCGAATACGCCCATTACTTGCGGCGAATGCTCACGCAAACCGGGTAGAATATAGCCATGCCCGAACCCGCCCGCCTTTCCCCCACCGACCTTGCACCGCGTTTTCAGCAAGCGGTTTCTACGCAGGAGTACCCGAAACGCATTATGATTGACGGCGTACAAATTATTGACCTGCGCCTGATGGTGGATGACGGCGGCTCGTTCGCCGAAGTCGTGCGCTTCGACGAAGCCGGTTGTCTGCTCCAGATCCCGGCATTCAAGGTGCGCCAATCCTCCTACTCGCAGGTGCTACCGGGCGCGATAAAGGCGTTCCACCTACATTATAATCAAGAGGATGTGTGGTTCGTGCCGCCCACCGACCGCCTTTTAATCGGCTTGGTAGATGCCCGCGAATCGTCGCCTACCGCTTCGCAAACAATGCGCTTCGTTCTCGGCGCGGGCAAAGCACAGATTTTGTACATCCCGCGTGGCGTCGGGCATGGATGCGCGAACCTCGGTAATACCCCGGCGACTATATTTTACTACGTCAACCAGCATTTCAATATCGGCGACCCCGACGAGCGACGCTTACCATGGGACTACCTCGGCACTGACTTCTGGGAAATCACGCCGGGTTAATTTATTCTTTTTTTGTCCTACGCGGACGGTGGCAACCTAATCAGGCGAAACGAAGTTTCGCCTGATTAGGTTGCCGCCGTCCGCGTAGGACAAAAAGAGAATA
>JACMIU010000618.1 GCA_014380985.1 Armatimonadota bacterium
AGCGATTACAGACAATCCCGCGAATCGAACCAATGCCGAACACCGCGAAATCAAACGGCACGATAGCACCGCAGGTAACACGATGCAACGTTCGGTTGCCGCCGTCCGCGCAGGACAAAAAAACTATAAAACTAAAACGAAAAACTAAACGGTGCGGGAGCCGCGCATCATGGCGATTTTGCCGGTGCGGACGAGTTCGCGGATTCCGAAGGTGGCTAATTGTTTTTCAAAGGCGTCAATTTTGTCGCCGCCCCCGGTCACTTCTATCACATACGTCTTGTCGGCGACATCAATCACACGCCCCCGGAAAATCTCGATCAACTGCATCAGTTCTAAGCGTTGCCCCGGCTACGCGTTCACTTTGATAAGCGCGAGTTCGCGGGCGAGCATCGGCGTGTCTAAGTAGTCGTAGACCTTGCGAACGTCCAGCAACTTGTGCAATTGCTTGGTAATTTGCTCCAAAACGTCGGAATCGCCGCCCACGACAATCGTCATGCGCGAAACGTTTGCGTTGTCGGTAATGCTCACGGTTAGCGACTCGATATTGTAGCCGCGCCGGGCGAACAGTCCTGAAACGCGGGCGAGGACGCCGGGTTCGTTATTGACCAGCACGGTGATAGTATGCGTTTCCGACACGTGCAAAGTTCCTCCAAAAGTCGCGCTTTGACCGGGCGCGGTTAATGTAGCCATGTTTGTTGTCCTTTAATTATCCCACGCCCGGCGCAGTGCCGCTTCGCGAGGATGCCCGGTAATGAGCCGGGATACTTCCGTTTCGTCTGTGCCGTTCGCGCACGCCGTCACGATTTCAAAATCCAGTGCGGCATCGTCTGTGTCCACTGATTGTGCCGCTGCCGTCAGAACGTCCTGCCCGAAATACAGCCGCAGATACGTTTCCATGTCACGCAAGAACGCTTCGCGGTGCGCCCGCCACTGCCCCGGCGGAGCGACCGTTTCCGTCACTTGCTCCTGCAACACCGGTGGCAGTTTGTCGTACAACCGCTTCGGCGACACGATTACCACCGATTCCGGCGCGAACGGCAACACTTCCCAGTCGCGCAAAAACGCCTCGACACAATGCCCGATCTCGTCCGCGCCGCCTTTGCTCGCCCGCTCCGGTTCGCGGCAAACGTCGGTGTGCCATCCGCCGAGGGCGCGGTACGTCGCCAAGAACCGCGTCGGGTCGCCCGCCACCGCTTCACCGACAAACGGCGCGAATGCCCGCGCCAAGTGCCGATAAAACAGCGAATCGGCGAAATAGAAAAAACGATTCGGCGGCGGGGCTTCGCCCACAACAACCAAACGCACCTTGTCCGGCTTATATAGTTCGCTTACCAAACCGCGCCGGCGCTTCCATTCGCGCCGCGTTCGCTCCTCGTCGGTCATGCGCGTTTATTTCGTATCGTCCAAACCCCGAATCCGACGGCGACACACGCCAGCATAACCCCGACCATCGCGGGCAACGGGTCGCTCGGCGCGGGCGGCAGGTAGCGCACCCCTTGCAGATCGAACTCCGCCGGTTCGGGAACATATCGCCCGGTTTCCGGGAAGCGGAACGTTTCCGCGAGCCGGATCAGTTGCGCAGTCGCCACCGCAGCGGAAACGGGTTCCCCGTGTCCCGTCGCTATTAGTTTCGGCTTCAGCGCGGCAAGTGTTTCGATCGTCTTTCGCTCCGCGTGCCAGTCGGTTGTTACCGGAATCGGAGGCTGTGAAACGGCGGGCTTGCCAAAAATACCGAGCGGCGAATCCAGATCCATCGTGATTACCGCGTCCCCGGCGATCAGCACCGCGTCGCGTTCGCGCCAAAGCGACACGTGACCGGGCGTGTGTCCCGGCGTTTCGAGAAACCGCCATTCCGCGCCTAATCCGGGAACCATGTTGCCGTCCGGCAACTCCCGCGCTACGTCGCCAAAATCGCGCCCGCGAAACGTTCCCGGCGCGAACCGCATCACGAACCCCATCAAACCCCCCGTGGTCGGGTCGGCGGGAGGATAGTCCGACTTGCCCGTTATAAATGGCAGTTCCAAAGGGTGCGCGAACACCGGCACGTTCCAGTACACGGCGAGCGGCAACGCCGAACCGGCATGGTCGGTATGCGCGTGCGTCAGGATAATCGCCTGCGGACGGGCATCAAAGCCGAACACTTGATCGGCGGCGTCTTTGATTGCCTCAAACTGCCCCGCGATTCCGGCGTCCACCAACACCCACCCTTGCGCGTTACCGACAAGATAGGCGTTGACAAGCCCAACGACGTTCAGCCGGTAGACTTCGGGCGCGATATTCTCGGCGATCATCGCGCCACATCCACCACCGCACCGGCGAGCGGCAACCGCTCTTCGGCGGCGTTATCGCCTTCGGATTCGAGGTACGCGCCCTCCATCAGTACCGACGCCGGAAGCGGTGTCGTGCTGTACGCCGCCGACGTTCCGGCATGAAGCGCGGCATACTGCGGGATGGGCGATTCAACAGGCGCGGTAGGCTTCCTAACCATCATTTCCTTGATCGTTTGCCCCGACGGAATCATCGGGTAAACGTTGGTTTCCTTCGCCACGCGGAAGTCCATCAGCACCGGCCCCGGCGTTTCCATCGCCTTTTTGATAGTCGCCTCGACGTCTTCCGCGTTTTCACAGCGCATCCCGGTGCAACCATAGGCTTCGGCGAGTTTTACGAAGTCGGGGGCTTGCTCCAGATTCACGTTCGAGTAGTTTTTGTCCCAGAACATCTCCTGCCACTGCCGCACCATGCCTAAGAACTGATTGTTCAGAATGGCGATTTTCACCGGCAGTTTGTAAATACTCGCCACCATCAGTTCTTGAATACACATCTGTATCGAGCCATCGCCGGAAATACACCAAACCGTGGTTTCGCGTCCCAACCCGAAACACGCGCCAATCGCGGCGGGCAAGCCAAAGCCCATCGTGCCTAAGCCGCCCGACGTGATAAATTGCCGCTGCTTCCGCATTCCGAAATGTTGCGCCGCCCACATCTGGTGTTGCCCGACATCGGTAGTGGTAACGGCGTCGTGTCCCGTGAGGCGGGCGATTTCGCGGATGACAAACTCGGCGGACGGGCGTCCTTCCTCGTCCTGCTCGCCAACCTCCATCGGGAACTCTTCCTTCCACGCGCCGATCTCTTCCTGCCATGCCTTTGTATCCGTGCGCGGGGTCACCAGTTTCAAGATTTCGGTTAACGCGGCGCGGCAGTCGCCGACAATCGGCACTTCTGCGCGGCGCACCTTGTTCATCTCCGCCGGGTCAATATCAAGGTGAATCACCTTCGCGTTCGGCGCGAACGCCGACACCTTGCCGGTCACGCGGTCATCGAACCGCGCCCCGACAGCGATTAAAAGGTCGGTGTTTTCCACTGCATGATTCGCATATGCCGTGCCGTGCATTCCGAGCATACCGAGCGAAAGTTCGTGATCTTCGGGGAACACGCCTAAACCCTGCAAGGTCGTCGTGACCGGAATACCGGCACGCTCGGCGAGCTCGCGTACCTCTTCGTGCGCGGCGGCGGCTTTCGCGCCGCCCCCGGCATAAATCACCGGCTTTTTGGACTCGTTGATAAGGTCGGCGGCACGTTTAATCTGCATCGGATGCGCGCGGAAATCGGACTTGAACGTCACCATCAGCACCTTTTGCGCTTCGTCGGGATCGTACTCGACGATGGCACGGCTAACGTCCACCGGAATATCAATCAGCACCGGACCCGGTCGCCCCGAACGCGCCAGATGGAACGCCTCATGCACGATGCGCGGCAGGTCGTTCACGTCCTTGACCAGCCAGTTGTGCTTGGTGATCGGCATCGTGATACCGGTGATGTCGGCTTCCTGAAAAGCGTCCTTACCGATAACCTCGGTGCGCACCTGCCCGGTAATCGCAACAAGCGGAATCGAATCCATCATCGCGTCGCAAATCGGCGTAACAAGGTTTGTCGCGCCCGGTCCCGATGTGCCGATGCAAACACCGACCTTGCCGGTCGCGTGGGCGTAGCCTTCCGCCATATGTCCGCCGCCCTGTTCGTGCCGCACTAAAACATGGTGCAAAAACTCGCAGTGGTAGATTTCGTCGTAGAGCGGGATTACCGCCCCGCCGGGATAGCCGAAAATGGTATCCACGCCTTCGCGTCGCAAACATTCGAGCAGGGCTTGCGCCCCGGTTTTTCTAACTTTAGGCATTGGTAGTGCTTTCTAATACATTCGGAACCGGCTGGTTCAACCGGTAGATAAAGGGTTCGTTAAATAAATTGTCAAGACGATGTACGCGACGCCCGGAACCGTAGTTCACGGTTCCGTAACGTTGACGTATTGCTGACACATTTTTGCTGAGCGGACTAACTATAGCCACATCGCTTAAAGTAAAACCTGCTCGCTCTTCATCTGTCATTGTGTAGAGAATGTTATGGAAAATACCTGCCGTCTTGCGAATACCATCCCTATCATGCAGAGGGGTTGCGATAAATAGCTCCCGTTGCTCGCCATCATCCGACATTGCCCAGTAGGCATCCGTCACCGGTACTTTGGCAGTGTCAAGGCGGTCAAGAAAATCTGCTCCCACGGATTCTGCCGAGCGATAATCCTGCCAAATATCGAAGTACTCTTTTGTGTTTACCAAATCTGCTTTAACCATGATAAAACTCCATCTTGCGGGTCGGCGATGGCGACGACGAGTTCACAAGTTTCTGTGCTATTGCGTGTGATTTCATACCGTGATTGCTCGTTCCATCTTTCCACTGTAGCCCAGTTTTCTTCAAGGCTTTGATTATTTCTTCGTTCAATATCAAGATCATCTTTTATCCGTGCCACAGCAATTAGTGACTTGATGTTGTGCGTAAAGTAGCTCTCTTTCTTAAATGTCGGATCGCCGAAATCTGGGTACGGGTACTCGCCTTGATTTTTAGCGATAACCGCCTTGAGCGCGCACTCCACGGCGTAGCCCACCATGTAGTACGCTCCCGCGTCGTTGTCGCCGGTTTCGAGCAATGCCTTCGCGTCCGACAAACGCATCGCCGCTAATTGTTGCAGTTCAAATCGGTTCATGCCTAAGCCCAAAAAAACCTCTCGCCCAACATTTATTATCGCACATAACGCGACAAAAAACGGGACGAGAGGTTTTTGGTAAAACTTCCCGCGGTACCACCCGAATTGCTCCCCCGCCATATAGAAAGGGCAAGCCACTTCGTTGCGCGATGTCGGGCGCACCCGGAGCGACTA
>JACMIU010000619.1 GCA_014380985.1 Armatimonadota bacterium
CACATTGCCGCCGCCGAAGTACGACCCATACGTCGGGGCGATGTCGCGGTAATCGCGCCCCGCCGCCACGGAGATATATCGCTCCGATACCCACTTGTTGTACGTTGCGTCCACCGCCCACCAGCACGACAAACCGGGCGCGGACGGATGCGGCAGGAACGCTTCCGTCCATGCGTGCATCACGCCTTCGCCGGGAACGCAACCGGAAACATACCGCGCCGGAATCCCCGACAGGCGGCACAAGGCAATCAGGATATGCGTGTAATCCTGACATACGCCGCGCTTTTCCGCCCATGCTTCGGTGGCGCGGGTTCCGACGCCGGTTTCGCCCGATTGAAACTGCATGTTTTTGTGGACGAAATCGGCGAACGCTTGCAGTCGGGAAAGCGGCGTTAGGGCGGCGGTGGTTTCCGCAAGGGCGTTTGCCGCTCCCGTTAGCGCGGCATCGGGCGCGGTCAAGTCGGTGAAGGTCAGGTAGTCGGAGGCGGCGCGGGCGGCGTGTGCTTCAAAAGGAACCGGGGTCGGCACGGGCAAACCATCGGAGCCGTAGGCGCACGCGGTTTCGACCAGCGACGACACGACCAGCGTTTGATGCTCGCGTACCCGTTCCTGATGCACCTCGATTACCGTGTTGCCCCACGAATCGGCGTAGCGCGGCTGGGCATGAGGACTGGGCGCGGCTCGCATTTCCTCGGCGAGTAGGGTTTGATAACCGCGCACGGCGGGCGAAACGAGGCGCAAACACGTCGTCACGTCCCGCGCCCCGCGCTCATACAGGTAATCGGCAAAATGCGTGGCACGAAGCAGGGCGGTATTGACCGCGACCGCTTCCGGCACAAACGGCGCGGTGGGCAGTGGCGCGGGCGGCGCGGTGGGCGGTTGGTACGCTTTCGCGGTTTCGGCTACGGTACGCATCACAGATGGTTGTACCCAGAACGCTGCGCCGCACCGCGCTTTTCGGGGTTCCGTGATTATAGCACATGGGGAGGGTTTGCCGTGCGACGATTTAGCACATCACCGCCGCGATGGTCGCGCCAACCGCCGTGCAAGCGAAGTTTACAATGTCGTTGTTGATCCATTCGTAGCCGGATTCTAACGGGTTGAGTCGTCCCTTCGCGTCGTGGGTGCGCTCGGTCAGATTGCCAGTCACACCGTCGCGGTACTGCGCTTGAAACTTGCCTCCGATGTACGAGTCGCACAGGGAGCCGATTAGCCCGCCGACCGCCGCGCCGATGATGGTTTGCGGCAACGTCGCTTCGTTCCACAAAAACGCCGTGGCTCCGATAACCGCCGCCCCGGCAAGCGCGGCAAGCGTTCCCGCCACCGACACCGCGCCCGATTGTCCCGGTTCGCCGTCGTAGAGCGTGGCGAGAATAATCGGTTTGCGCTTCGCACCCGCGCCGAGAAGCGTCCCGATTTCGGTTGCCCATGTGTCGGCGTTCGCGGCGGCGAGTGCGCCCAAAAACGCGGCAATCGGGGCGGGGTTCACCGGGTCAATTGCGTGCCACGCGATAGCAATTACCGCCACGCCGCCGTTCGCCATCACCTGACCGGCATCGCGGCAGTCGCCTTTTTCATACGTTTCCAGCAGTTCTTTCTGCGCCTTGCCATAGCGCGACAACGCCGACGACGTGATGAAAAACAACAGCAAGCCGATTGCGGCGGGCAGTTCGCCAAAGCCGAACACGACAAACCCGACGAAAATAGCGGCAATCGCCCCACTTAGGGATAGGGCGCGAAATAGGCTCGCAATCCCGGCAATCGTGCAGGCGGCGACGGCGGCAAGAAGCAGGTGCGGAGTATCGGGCAAGTTGGGCGTGAACATGATTTTTCTTAATTTCCGCTTTTTCCTAATTTCAGCAGGGCGAATAGTCAGTCTTCACCGCATTTATCGTACCGTGACTATACCAAAGTTGGGAACCGAATTACCGGTTTTTCGGATACGGAAAAGTATCCGCCCGCACTACCGGCGCGACACCCACCGCGACGCCGATACATAAAACCGCCACGGAAAATCCGCGCCTTTTGTAATGCCGATGCGCGTAGTCGTGGTAACGGCTTCTTCCGCGACCGGTTCGCCCGCCGCGAGGAACAGGTCGCCGCCCGCGTCCGTCAGGTCGTAGCCGTTAAACACCGGCTTGGAGATCGCAAAAGCGCGGGACAATCGCCCCGGTCCCGCCCCGATTCGCTTGTCGGAAAGTGCCTCGGCTTCCGTCGCTTCCGTCTGCCCGGTATAGTTTCGGAGCAGACGCGCCGCGTTTGTCACCGGCTCAATAGCGCGAATCAGCACCGCTTCGGGAACCCCGTCCATCGCCGTGACCGCGTTCAGGCAAAAATGAAGCCCGTAATTAATGTGGATATACGCCGTGCCGGGTCGCCCCCACATCGCCGCGTTCGCTTGCGTTTTGCCGCGAAACGCATGACACGCCGGGTCGCCCACGGTGTACGCTTCGGTTTCCACGATACGCCCGACTGCCGTTTCGCCATCCGCGAACCGGCGCACGACGAACGCGCCTAACAGGTTTCGCGCCGCCAGCAGGGTTGGCTCCAGATAAAATGCTACTGGAAGCGGCGAATAGGCGGGAACGGTTTCGGTCACGGAGGTATTGTACCCGCGAACGAACCGCGTCACGAATACACGTAGGCAATACGCTCACTCTTGTTCGCGCCGGAAACCGTCCAGAGAAGGTGAATAATGCCGTTTTCGTGGTGCAATCGGGCGGCATACTCGTCGTCACGGCACTGATGCGCCGTCACCGATTCCCAAACGCCGTTCCCGTGCGCCGCTAAGTCAAACAGATATACCGGCTCGGACTCGCCGAAACGCAGATGGTCGAGACGTAGCGAATGGGCAAGGCGCGTCCAGCGGTACGTGTTGCGAAAGCCAAGTTCCGCTCCCGCTACCGTGCGCCACGTGCCGGTTTCCGCGAACACGAGCGTATCCGCCGTGCCGGACACCGCCACCAAGCCCGCACCCGCGCCGCACCATCCGGTTCTTGTATCGCTTTCGGCGACGAACGACAGGGCGCGAACGCGCTCAAGGGCGTTCCATAGCGCGTCTGGTTCGGTGATTTTCATCGGCTTACAACAAAAAAACAAAACGCCCCCGGTGTCCGCGAGGAACACCGGGAGCGAGTATCGTCAACGCGCTTAGTACGCGCCGTCGGCTTTAATCACGGCGGGAATCAGGCGGAGCAGAATCCACAGGTCGGTGCGAGCCGAGCGGTTGCGAATATACAGTAGATCGTAGGCGACCCATTGGTCAAACGACAGGTTGGAGCGACCGAGAACCTCGCGCAAGCAGAGCAAGCCGGGTTCCACGCTTTGCCGCTCGAAATGCCAATCCTGATACTCCTCGACCTCGCGGGGCAAATGCGGGCGCGGCCCGACCAATGTCATTTCGCCGCGTAGCACGTTGATTAACTGC
>JACMIU010000620.1 GCA_014380985.1 Armatimonadota bacterium
ATTCGCAGGGGCGTGTCGCCATTCCGTCGAACCTGCGCGACTTCGCGGGCGTCGGGGAGGACGTGGCGATTATCGGTGCGGGCAAGCGAATCGAAATCTGGTCACGCGACGGTTGGGATGCGTTTAATGCCAGCCTGAGTGATGACGACATCATGGAATCGGCGGTTGAGGTCGGCTTAGGGCGAGGCTGGGGCAAATAAGATGAGCGCGTACCATACGCCGGTAATGCTCGCGGAATGTTTGGACGCGCTAAACCTCGCGCCGGGGCGGCGCGTGGTGGATGCCACCCTCGGCGGCGGTGGTCATTCTCGCGCTATCGCGGAACGAATCGCGCCGGGCGGGGTTTTAATCGCGCTGGATCAGGACGCGGATGCCATCGCGGAAGCGACGCGAACCCTCGCGGACGTGCCGGAAACCGTGGACGTGCGGCTTCGTCAGGTGAACTTTGCCGCGATTGCAAACGCGGTGGCGGCGGAGGGCATCGGCGGGGTGGACGGCGTTTTGCTCGATTTGGGCGTGTCGTCGCACCAATTAGATACGGCAGGGCGCGGGTTCGCGTTTCGCTATGTCGGTGCGCTCGATATGCGGATGGATCAAAATGACACCGAAACGCGAACGGCGGCAGACTTGGTGAACACACTCCCGGAGGCGGAGCTGGCGCGTATATTCTTCGAGTACGGCGAGGAATCGCGGTCGCGCCCTATCGCGGCGGAGATAGTTAGGCGACGGCGAACGAAACTGCTGGCGACCACGGAAGATTTGGTGGACGCGGTGCGGGCGACGATGCCGAGCAGGACGCGGGCGGGCGAGATTCACCCAGCGACCAAAGTGTTTCAGGCACTGCGAATCGCGGTGAATCGGGAGTTAGACGTTTTGGAAACGGCACTGCGCGGGGCGGCGTTGATTCTCGCGCCGGGCGGGCGGCTGGTGGTGATGTCGTACCACTCGCTTGAAGACCGGATTGTAAAAAACGTGTTCGCGGAACTATCGGGGAAACGGGTGGAAACCGACCTGCCCGACCCGACGCCGCGACCCGAACCGATTTTAACGGTGCTAACGAAAAAACCGATAGCACCGACCGATGAGGAAACGCGAAAAAATCCGCGTGCGCGATCCGCGAAACTGCGAATTGCCGAGCGGAGATGAGGACGGGGAAACCGGACGATTAGGAGGATGTGCAGACATGGCGACGGTAATCAGCGAAAAAAAAGCGGGGCGGCGGGTGCAATCAATCAGCCACGCGCCGCGTCCGGTTTCCCCCTCCCCCAGTGTGATTGTTTTGCCGCACCCGCGCCGAAGTCCCGCCGGGCTTAGCGCACCGGCAACGGTTCCGACGACCGCGCCGCTCCCGATGGGGCAACGCGGCATGAAGGCGACACGGGCGGCAAAAAACTTGTCGGCGCGTTCGCCGATGCTCGCGGCGGTGGTGTGCGCGTCGTTCGGCGTGTCATTGCTTTGTTTGTACGTTACGGCGTATGCGCGGGTGAACGCCGACCGATTGGAGTTGTCGCGTTTGCGGCAGGAAACGAAACTGGCGCAGAAACGCGAAGTTGCCCTGAACGGGGAAATATCGCGATTTCACCTGTCGGCACCGGGTCGGGCGCAAACGATGGGACTGATGCCCGCGCCCCCGGAAGCCGTTGAGGTTTTGACCTTGCCCGCACCGGCAACCGTGAAGTAAAATAATGCCGCGCCCCTGACCTAATTAGGGGGCGCGTCCCGCTTTGGAGTAACATGGCTACACTCGATACCTTCCGATACCGCCCCGGCAACTATGCCCAGCCACGCCGCGACGCCGCGCCGGTGGTCATTCCCGCGAAGGCGACAAGGCGCGCCCACACGATTGCCGCCGACCGCGCCGCCGCGTCCCGGCTCAATATCCCGCGCCGCGCCGGGATTGTCTGCGCGTTGGTCGGGCTTGCCTACGTTGGGCTTGTCGGCAAACTCGCGGTGATTCAGGTGGTCAATCACGACAAGTGGGTCGCCGAGGCGAAGCAGATGCGCCGCCGCCCGTTCCTGCTCCCGGCGTCGCGGGGCGTGATGCTCGACCGGAGCGGCAATCTGCTCGTCCAGAACGAACCCGCCGTCACCATCTTCGTGGATCCGAACCTGTGGGGCGCGGATTTGAACACCAAGCGCGGCGAAACGTTCGCCGCCCGCAAGTCGAACGCCATCACGCATTTGCAGGCGTTGCTTCCCGACGTTCCCGTCGCCGCCATGATTGAGAAACGCGCCGGTGCGCCCGTGCGAAAGGCGAACGGCAAACTCGGCTATCGCACCGTGGACTTGGCGCGGCGCGTGCCGGTTTCCGTGGGCGACGCCGTGAAAGCCGCTATTAAAACGCACGGGATTATCGGCGTCGGCATTGCGGCGGACACGGTGCGCCGTGCGACAAACGGCGACCTTGCCCCGCAAATCGTCGGTTTCACGGGACAGGAAGGCGACGGTCTCGACGGTTTGGAGCGCGTCCTTGACCCCGACCTTGACGGCAAGAACGGCGTGATTGTCGCCGAGTTTGACAAGGCACACGTGCCGATTCCCGGAACCGAAGTTCGCCGCGTCGAGGCAAAGGACGGGCGCGATATTGTTCTGACCATTGACGCCGTCCTTCAGCACGCCGTGGAAGCGGCACTCGATAAGGCGTACAAAACGAACGAGTCGGAAGCGGCGGTCGCTGTTGTCCTTGATCCGAAGAACGGCGATATTCTCGCTATGGCATCGCGTCCGACGTACAACACGAACCGCCGCGCTCCCGGTAGCGTCAGCGGGCGCATGAACCGGTGCGTGACCGCCTTTTACGAGCCGGGTTCCACGCTGAAGGTTATCACGATGGCGGCAGCTCTCGAGGAAAATATCGCCACGCCCAACGCGGCGTTCCACTGCGACGGCGGGCTTCGCGTCGGCAATCACACGATTCACTGCGCTCACGGGGCGCACGGAACCGAGACCGCCACCGATGTTATCAAAAACTCCTGCAACATCGCCACCGCCCAGCTCGCGCTACGTTTGGGGAAGCAAAAACTCCACGACTACGAGACGGCGTTCGGGTTCGGGGCTAAGACGGGCGCGGGGCTTCCCGGCGAGAGCAGCGGTATGCTTTCAGACGCTGCGAAATGGAGCAACATTCAGACGGCGAACATCGGTTTCGGGCAGGGTATCGCCGTGACGCCGCTTCAACTTGCCGCCGCTTACGGGGCGATTGCCAATGGCGGCGTCTACCAAGCCCCGCGCATTGTTTGGGGCGGGCGCGACGCCGAAACGGGCGTTCTAAAAGCAACGCCGGTCG
>JACMIU010000621.1 GCA_014380985.1 Armatimonadota bacterium
AGCACCAAGTCGCCGGTGCGATACGCCCCGTCGCACCGTGCGCCGCTAAAGTAACGGTAGCCAACAAGAGCGTTCGCGGCAGAGCGGTTCGCCGTGTCCCACAGCAGGTACGTTCGCGTCGGAGCCTCTACATCGGCGTCGGTCGCGGGGCTTCCTTTTGCGTCGAAACGGGGAAAAATCGTGGTTCCGAGCGCGGCGTTGTAGGCGTAGGTCATTACGTCGGGGTCGGCCGCGGGACACACGAACGGATCGTTTTTTTCTTTGTCGCGGGCTTCGCGGTACGACGAAAGCCGATTTGTCCAAGCGTCCGCGTTTTGTTGCACCGGGCGCAATGCCAGTTGTAGGTCGCCGGTCGCCGGTAGCGGCGGATACGTGCCGTCATAATCCTGCGTGTACATCGAAATCATCCGGTATTGGTAGAGCAGGTTCGTCAGACAGGACGCCGATTTCGCCGCACCCGCCGCACGTTTGTAGGCGGGAAGCGCGATAGAGATAAACACGGCGACTATCGCGGCGATCATTGCCCATTCCCAGACGGCGAGTGCACCCCGGTTGCGGCGAATCGCCCAAGCGGGTAGAATACCACCATCGCGTGACGGAGCGCGGACGCGCCAGACAAAGGGGTTCTTAGGAGACGGGGTAGACACAGGCGTATCCCAGCATACCGCAAAATCCATGCCAAGCGCACACTTTTTTAGCGGGGTCATCGTATTTTTCGTCCGCGCAACATTCCGCTAAAAACCGGCATTATTACTGAATCAAATCCCCACGTGAATATGGAATGAACCATCGTTCCCTTCTTTGTTTTGCGTTGATAGTCAGATCCTGAAAGGATGGTGTTTCATGTATTTTTTCCGTGCAAGGGCGGGCGTCGCTACGTCGCTCTGCTTGGCGGCTTTGTCCGCCCTTTCTCTTCCGGCATTCGCACAAAGTTCCAAGGTGCGTCCTGTTATTGTTAAAAACGAACCCCGCCCACTCGTTGGGGACGACGCGATTTCCGTTTCCGACGCGGTGCGTTTCCTCGAACAATGCACCTTCGGGCCGACAACCGCCGATATTGCGCGGGTGCAACAAATCGGTTACGCGGCGTTTATTGACGAACAGTTCGCCGCGCCGACATCCAACTACAACTTTTTGTACTACCAGTACGGCGGACGCGGTATCAAGGTGCGTTTCGTGCAGAACGCCGTGCGTAAGCCGGATCAACTGCGCCAGCGCGTCGCGTTCGCGCTCAGCCAAGTCGTGGTTATCAACATGCAGGACGGCGTTTTCGGCGACGAGGACCGCATCGCCGCCATGATTCCCTACGAAAACGCGCTTTTGCGACAGGGACTCGGCAACTACCGCGATTTACTGCGTGACGTGACGCTGACGCCGGGCATGGGAGCATACCTGAATATGCTCAACAACCCGAAGCGCGACCCGAACACCAACACGAACCCGAACGAGAACTTCTCCCGCGAACTGCTTCAATTGTTCGCCCTCGGCGTGTATCAGTTGAACGAGAACGGAACCGTGAAAACCGACGTGGGCGGCAACCCCATCCCCGCCTACGGCAACGAGGAAGTGACCGAGTTCGCCCGCGTTTTCACCGGTTGGACACACGCCCCGCGCTACGGCGCATCGTTTGGTTGGTTCAACTATTACCCGCCGAACTATCCGGTTCCGATGGAGATTTTCGGGCCGCTTCACGATACCGGCGCGAAAACGCTGTTCGGTGGCACGGTACTTCCCGCGCTTCCCGGCAACGTACCGACATGGCC
Organism: Armatimonadota bacterium; assembly: GCA_014380985.1. Lineage (GTDB taxonomy): Bacteria > Armatimonadota > Armatimonadia > Armatimonadales > Armatimonadaceae > JACMIU01. The sequence continues at coordinate 1,764 of JACMIU010000621.1, forward strand.
CAACAGTGTCGCCTTGCAGAACTACGGTCGCGCCGATTTGAACGCGGCGGTGGACAATATTTTCGCGCACAATAACGTGCCGCCGTTTGTAGTCACGCGCCTGATTCAACATCTGGTGACGGCGAACCCATCGCCCGCCTATGTGAGCCGCGTTGTGCAGGTGTTCAAAAACAACGGTTCCGGTGTGCGCGGCGATATGAAGGCGGTGGTGAAAGCGATTCTGCTTGACAACGAAGCGCGTAGCGCGACCGTCGCCCGCACCACCCCCGGCTACGGTCACTGGCGTTCCGGCGTTCTGTATATCACAAACCTGCTCCGGCAATTAGACGCGCAGGGCGACCTGTGCGGCATCGAAAATATCGCCGCCGAAATGGGGCAAAACCCGCTGTCGCCGCCGTCGGTGTTCTCGTATTACACACCGGGCTACACGATTACCACCAAGCCGAACAACGTGATTTACGGTGCGCCGGAAGCGCAAAACTTCACCACCGTGACTGCGATTCGGCGCATCAACTTCGCCAACGAAATCGTGCGAACCGGAACTATCGGCGGTTCCAGTTTTTCCGGCAAAACCAACGTCACCGGCACATCGCTCGCGGCGTTTCAGGCGGTCGCGCTCGATACGCCCGCGTTAGTAAACTTGGTCAACGAGCGATTTTTGCACGGCGAAATGACGGTAGCCATTAAAAACGCCGTTACCACGGCGGTGGACGCACTTCCCGCCACCGAAGCCAACCGCGTGAACCGGGCGAAAACCGCCGTCTACCTCGCTACCGCGTCGCAAGAATATCAGGTGCAACGATAGATTTTGGGCGGAAATGGGACATCCCCGCCCAAACAACGATTTGAAGAAAGGTTTCTCCCCCATGGATCATTTATTTTCGCGCCGCAGTTTGCTTCGCGGCGGTGTTCGCCTCGGTGCAACCGCGCTCGCTTATCGCCTCGGCTTGATGTCCGCACTCGCGCAAACCACAACCGGCGACTACAAAGCACTCGTTTGTATATTCTTGAATGGCGGCAACGACGCGCTCAACATGATCGCGCCGTATGAATCGGGCGCGTTTCAAACGTACTACAACGCCCGCCCGAACGTCGCCCTGCTTCGTCAGGCGGACGGCTCCGGTCGTGCCGCGATGATTCCGTTCAAGTCTGCACCGACCATGCCGCTTAACTACGGCTTTCACCCGAACTTCGGTCGCGCCCTGTTTCAATCTACTACCGGTACTGCCGCCTCCCTGCCGGGGCTAAATGAACTGTACAACAGCGGCAATATGGCGGCGGTGGTCAATCTCGGCACACTGCTTCGCCCGTTCGCCGACAAAACCGACTATCGCAACAGCCCGAACGAACGCCCGCGTTCGCTCTTTGACCACAATATCCAAACCGATACGTGGCAGGACATGGGACTTGATAGCGGTTGGGGCAACGGCGTCGGGCGCGTTTTAGCCGAACGGGCGGGGTATTTCGGGACGCCGGGGCCGCGTGTGCCGATTCTGCTCAATGTCGCCGGGGGTGGTTCGCTCTACCTCACGGGATCGGAGCCATATATTTCGCTTCCGCCGGGTTCGCAAAACGGGCGATTGCGACTGAGCGGTTTTAGCACGTCGGCGGCGGATCAAGCGCGGCTTTCGGCACTGCGAAGCATCTACAAAATCGCGCACCCCGACCCCGTGGTACAAACCCTGTCCGACCGCACCGACCGGGCGATTGACGACGGCAACGCGGCATCCGACGCACTGGTGAACGCGGGGAACCTGCTGACAACGCCGTTCCCGACCGGCAACTTCGGTTCGCAAATGCGGCAAATAGCGGCGATTATCGCGGCGCGAAACGACCTTAGCCAGAACAAGCGGCAGATATTTTTCGCGTCGCTCGGCGGTTTCGACACGCACGA
>JACMIU010000622.1 GCA_014380985.1 Armatimonadota bacterium
AAAGCAGCTCCATCCGTCTACCGGTGTCGAGCAGTGCCGCGACCGAGGAATCGGCACTGGTAATCACGATCCAGACCGCCGATTCCCATACTACTTTGACGACCTGATCAATGCCACGCTTCCGAAAATCGGCTTTCATTACATCGCGTTCGCCGTAGAAATTACGCACCACGAAGCCGGAAACTCCCTCGATTTCCATGCTTGCCGTGGTCAGCCCATCGCGGTGCTTGCCAGCGTTTTCGCTGGAAAAGCGTATCCAGTTCGCCAGTTCGCGTTGCGCCGGGTCGCGGTGCGACTGAAGTCGGTTTGCTTCGATGGTCTGCTCGTTGATAAACCCGCTCTCCTTGCTACCGGTAGGCAGGTAATGAACAAAGTCCGGCTCGCCATCAACAAGATGCGCCACGTCCTTTGTGGTCAGCGCGTTTCCCAAAAAATGCGAACGCACGGTGCGGCGACTTTCCATCGCTCCTGCATCAAACGGATTTTTCGTTGACTTGGCGAGTTTGACTTCTATTACGCGCTCGTGCTGATTTGTCGTGGCGAGCAGATTCCAGCGGCAGACATAGCCCAAATCATTAGCGGCATATTCGAGGTTTTGCACGAACGCACCAAGGGACAAAACGGTTTCGCGCTGGTTCGGATCAACGGCGGGTAGCCATCGGCGATTGTCGTTTCCGATAACGAAGTGGTACGGTGCGACCGCTTCGACAAACCACGGTTGCGTGTTGTGACCGCTCGGCGCAAGCGAGGCGAGAAGCAAAATCCGCGCTTCGTCCGGCGCGAGTGTGCCGCCATCGTCGCCCTCCGGTTTTATGTCCGCCCGCGACAGATTCTCCCGGTCGCTGAAAAAGTAAGCGGTTGTCCCGGCAACCACCAACGCCCCGCCTACCCCGCCTATCATGGTTCTTCTGTTCATGGTTTGTGTCCTTGCAGATCGGTCAGTAGGCGAATCTGCTCTTGTTGCATCGCCACCAACTCCATCCACTGCTTCTCGCGTAGCACGTCCACCTTTTGATGGAGCGCGAGGATTTCCAGTTCGGCTTTTAGGTTGACTTCGTAATCATGCTCGGCGGCAACCCGATCTTTCGCCGCATAGCGGTTCTGCGACATCATGATAACGGGAGCCTGCAACGCCGCGAGCATCGAAAGTATCAGGTTCAGGAAGATGAACGGGTACGGGTCGAACGGCTTGCCGAGCCGCGTCAGAACAAACGCATTTAGCGCGATCCAAACCGCGAGGCTGGACAGAAACAAAATAATGAATGTCCACGAGCCGCCGAAAATGGCGATTTTATCGGCAAGGCGTTGCCCGAACGTCAGCGATTCCTCGAAATCTTGGCTAACGTTTCGGCTGATGTGAACCCGTTCCGTCAAGCGTTCGATAACGCGCTGCTCGGTTTCGCCCGTCTCTTCACAGGTTCGCCGGAACGTTGCGATTAAGTCTTCGATAGTGTTGCTCATAAAATAATTGTCGCGCCTGTCTACGAATCTACCGGAAGTGCGCTTCGGTAATCGTCGCCCGGAAAAACTCGCCCTCCCACGTGCCGGGGTTTTCCGAACCGTGCCAACCGACGCGAAGCCGGGTCGGTATGGTGTAGCCGCCAAAGGTTCGCTCCTCATCGAAAACCCCGCCGAACGGTCGGTAGCCGAAATCCCCGCCGTCCGTCTGCCTCCACCGCTTCAGAGTCGCGGCACGAAGTCGCCCGGTGTCCGAAATGGCGAGATCAAGGTCGGTAGTTTCGCCGTGGGTGGTGAACCGTGCGCGGGGACGCAGGGCGTCCGCCTGCGTCCATGCTACATCGGGGCGGCACAACGCCGACGGTAACCAAACCGACTCGACCTGAAAGCGACCGATGGCGGAGCGGGTAATGTCGGAACCCGACGCCATCATCACCGGAAGCAGTCCGAATAGTTTCCACTGCATCGCGCCTTCGCCATCCAGAAAACTATCCGACCCGCGAATCGGAACCCCATACAAACGAGTCGCGGCACTCCAGATAAACCCGCGATCCTGCCGAATCGCCTGCTCCGCCGTGAACGGGAGCCAGCCGCGCAGTTTGATTTCGCCGCGCATCTTTAGGCGCACGGCGGACGCGATCCGCGTTCCCGGTGCTATCGCGTGCGCGAGATAACGCCGCGCCGCGTCGGGCAGTTCGGCGATTTGAGTCGGTCGGAATGCGCTCTCTTTAGGCGGAATGGCATCCCACAATTCGTCGAGAGTAAGTAAGTTAGGCATTGGATGATAATCTGTTAAATAGCCGTTCCAAACAGCGCACCCACCCCAGCCGTGATTGCCATGGCGAGTGCGCCCCAGAAGGTTACGCGCACCGCCCCCGGCAAGAGGGGCGCACCGCCAGTGTACGCGGCGAGGATGCCCAGCACTGCCAGAAAAACGAGCGAGGTTCCGGTGACGAAAACGCCGGTGCTTTTGACAGGCGCGACCCACACGACGAAGAGTGGCAATGCCGCGCCCACGATAAACGCCGCCGCCGACGCCATCGCCGCTTGCACCGGGCGGGCGACGTTTTGCGTAACACCGAGTTCGTCGCGGGCGTGGGCGGCAAGGGCATCGTGCGCCATCAGTTGCTCCGCGACTTGGTGCGAGAGTTCCGGTGAAAGTCCGCGTTCCACATAGATAGCCGTGAGTTCTGCTTGCTCGCCCACCGGATCGGTAGCAAGTTCGTGTTTCTCCCGTTCCATATCCGCCTTTTCTGTGTCGGCTTGCGAACAAACCGACACGTACTCGCCTGCCGCCATGGACATGGCTCCGGCGACGAGACCCGCGACTCCGGCAAGCAGAACCGCGCTGTGCGTTGCGTTTGATGCGGCGATCCCGACCACAAGACTTGCCGTGGAGACAATGCCGTCGTTCGCGCCCAACACCGCCGCACGTAGCCAGCCGCTGTGTTGGTTCCGGTGTTTTTCGTGGTGAGTGATGAACATACGATTAACCTATCACGGTCGAACGGCGACTTTCAGCACACCGTCTTTGCGGTCGCCGAACAGCGCGTAGGCGTCGGTGATGTCGTCCAGCGCGAACGTATGCGTCAGAAGCGGCGTCAAATCCACCCGCCCGCGCCGCACCGTCTCCATCAACCGGCGCATCCGCTCCTTGCCGCCGGGGCAAAGCGTCGTCACAATACGGTGGTCGCCGAGACCCGCCGCGAAAGCGTCGTAGGGCATCTGAAGTTTGCCCGAATAGACGCCGAGGCTCGACAGCGTTCCTCCCGGACGGAGCGAACGAAGCGCGTTCTCGAACGTTTCTTGTGTTCCGAGCGATTCAATCGTCACGTCCGCGCCGCCCCCGGTAAGACGTTTGATTTCGGCGACAACATCCACGGCGCGGTAATCCAGTACCACATCCGCGCCCATCGTTTTTGCCA
>JACMIU010000068.1 GCA_014380985.1 Armatimonadota bacterium
AGTCATCGGGCTCGATGCACCCGGTAACGCGGTGGTTTTGCCGCTACTGGCGACGCAGATTCTTTGGGTCAATCTTGTCACCGACGGTGCGCCCGCGCTCGCGCTTGGCGTCGACCGCGCCGAATCCGGCTTAATGGCGCGGTCGCCGCGCCCTGTCGGCGAGGGCGTCACAACGGCGCGTATGTGGGCGGGCGTGGTTTTCGTCGGCGTAATTATGGCGGTCGGTACACTGCTGGTTCTGGATGCGTCGCTTCCGGGCGGCCTGATCGCCGGAACCGGGAGCCTGCGCTACGGGCAAACGATGGCGTTTACGACGCTGGTGCTTTTCCAACTGTTCAACGTTTTTAATGCGCGGTCGGGCGAGCAAAGCGCGTTTGTCGGGCTTTTCCACAACCGCTACCTGTGGGGCGCGGTCGGCTTGTCGCTCGCTTTGCAGATCGTGGTGATTTATACGCCGTTTCTGCAGAACGCTTTTTCAACGGTAAGCCTTTCGGGAAGCGACTGGCTCCGGTGCGCGGGCGTGGCGAGCTCGGTGCTGTGGCTTCGGGAAATCAGCAAGGCGGTGGTTCGCGCCGTGGACAAACGGCGCAACCGTTAGTCGCACCCGTCGTCTGGGTGCTTGCGGCTTGAGAAACAGCCCGACACCCCGTAAAACACAAGGATAAAAGGAGAGTAACACGATGCGAATACTATTTGCCACCGACGGCTCGGATAGCAACCTCGCGGCGGCGCGGTTTCTGCTGCGTCTCGGACATCACCCGAACGTTCACGTTCATCTGCTAATCGCGCCCGATGGTAGCCAGCACGACGACGGGACATTCGCCCTAAACCGCACGAAGGAGGCTATCGGCGACTTTGCCGGTAATTTCACCCGCGCCGCGTTCCGGGCGGACACCACCAGCGAAATCGCCGACCGGATTCTGGTCGAGTCCGAGATTGCCGGAGCCAGCCTGATCGTAGTCGGGGCACGGGGACACTCGGCGATAGCGCGTTTCCTGCTCGGTAGCGTCGCCGAGGCGGTCGCCCGTCATGCAAGCGTTCCGGTTTTGGTGGCACGGTCGCCCGAACCGATTGCTGTGGAACCGCTCGCGCCGCTTACGGAAATCATCGTTGGGATTGACGGTTCGACCGGGGCGACCGACGCCGCGATGTTCGCCGCCACCGTTTTGCCGCTTCCGCCGGGCTGCACCGTGCGTCTTGTCATGGTGCTACCGAAAGCCGATAAGATCGCCCCGCCCGAAACGCCAACCGGAGCGAGCGCGGAAAACCACGACAGGCACGACGCGCCGATGCACCATGCCGAAGCCGTACTATCGGATTTGCGCTGGGAACTGGAAGCCCGCGGCACAAAGGTTGCCACGGAAACGGTCTGCGGCGACCCATCCACCGAACTGATTGCGGTCGCCGAACGCGAACGCGCCGGGCTAATCGTGATCGGCTCTCGCGGCTTGAGCGGCGTGGAACGCCTTTTTATCGGCAGCGTTTCCGACCGGCTTTTGTGGCACGCGCCCTGTTCGGTGCTAATATGCCGACCGTCAAGCGGCGACAATGAAGGGGAAGGGGTTCACACATGAATATTCTTTTAGTGACGGACGGGTCGGAAGGCGCGACGGATGCCGTGCGTTTTCTCGCCGGATTCGCCCTCGCGCCGGACACCCACCTGCACATTCTCACCATTCAGTAAGAAGCGGAAAGCAAGACCGGGTGCGCTGAGAAGAGCGATGCGGGCAAAGACAGGAATGAACATGAGAAAGGTTCCTTTGGAAATGTGCCGGATGTTTTGACACCCGAATCGGCTTCTGTCTCCTTGACAGTCGGCACAGTTGACTGTACATCGAAGTCGCGGTATGTGTCAATTGCTCGGTTGGTACGAAACCCGCCCGCCACCGGGTATACTTTCGCTACCCATGAAATACGTTTTCCTACTGACCGACGGCGCGGCGGACGATCCCCTGCCCGATTTGGACGGGCGCACCCCGATGGAGGCGGCGCGAACGCCGAACATGGACGCCCTCGCACAGCGCGGCAGGGTCGGGGCGGTGCTGACTGTGCCGGACGGAATGTACCCCGGCTCTGATGTCGCCAATATGAACCTGCTCGGCTACGATCCGGAGAAATACTACAACGGGCGCGGCTCGCTGGAGGCGGCGGCACTCGGCGTCCCACTCGAAAAAAACGACGCTTGCTACCGGGCGTCGCTCGTGGCCACCGACGGAACCACGCTCCTCGATTACTCGGCGGGGCATATCTCGACGATTGAAGCGCGGGAGTTAATCCAAACGGTGCAGGAGAAACTCGGTTCGCGCCGGTTCGCGTTCTTTCCCGGTGTGCAGTACCGGCACATTTTGCGCGTGACCGATGGCTCAGTCAACATTCGGACGCACCCGGCGCACGATATTGTCGGGCAACGCTTGGAGGCGAACCTGCCCGAAGGCGACGGCGACGCCGCGCTTCGCGCCCTGATTTACGATTCGCTCGATGTTTTGGACAATCACCCGGTCAATCAAAGACGGCGCGGCGACGGCAAGCCCCCCGCCAATATGCTCTGGTTCTGGGGGCAGGGACGCGCCACGACGCTTCCCGATTTCTTTACGACACGCGGCAAAACCGGGGCGATGATTACCGCCGTGGATTTACTGCGGGGCTTGGCACGGTGCGCGGGACTTCGCGTGGTGGAGGTTCCCGGCGCGACCGGCTACCACGATACCAACTATCGCGGCAAAGCCGACTACGCCCTACAAACCCTGCTCGGCGGGACAGACTTCGTTTTTCTGCACGTCGAAGCCCCCGACGAAGCCGGTCATGAAGGCGACTTGGACGCCAAAATCCGCGCTATCGAAAACATTGACAAGCATATCGTCGCCCCATTAGTCGCCGGTCTGAACGCGGCGAAAGAGCCATTCCGCATGGTTATCGCGCCCGACCACGCCACACCGATTGCGCTACGGACACACCGCGCCGGCGCGGTCCCGTTCCTGCTTTACGACAGCACCCGCGCCGAGAATGGTACACTGCCGTTTGATGAACGGGCGTTGCCCGAAACCCGCCTCAACGTCGAGCAAGGAAACCAATTGATAGAATTGTTGTTTGAGAAATAGACGCTCGACGGAAGGGTTTGATTTTTTACTTTGGACGAAACGAAAACGATACAGAAAGTTTTGCTGACCGGGGTTTCCGGTTTTGTCGGCAAGCAGGTCGCCCGCGAACTGCTCGCTCACGGTTATGCAGTGCGCGGACTCGATAAAACACCGCTTCCCGACGGTGTTATCCCGCCGGGTCAGGCGTTCGAGATGGTCTACGCCGACATGACCGACCGGCTGGCACTACTCGCCGCTTGCGACGGTTGTCAAGCGATTATCCACCTCGCCGCGATTCCGCACCCACTGGTGTCGAACCCCGAAGATATTCTGCATACCAACGTGGTCGGAACCGGCTACCTGTTGGAGGCGGCGGAAAAACTCGGCATTATGCGTTTCGCGCTCGCATCCACCTGTTGCGCGTTCGGCATCTATTTCGCGCTGAAACCGTTCGACCCCGACTTTTTGCCGCTTTCAGAAGCGCACCCGGCGAAGCCGCACGACCTGTACGGCTTGTCGAAACTGATGTGCGAGCAAGCGTGTCAGGCGTACACGACGCGAACCGGCATGGCGACCGTCGCCCTGCGCCTGACCTCGGTCTACGATTTCGATAACGAGCGGCGCAACCAATGGGCGGCGAAGCAACTGACCGACACAGCGCGTCGCCAGAACGATTTTTGGACTTACATCGAAATCGCCGACTGCGCCCGCGCCTTCCGCCTCGCTATCGAGAACGCGCCCCCGGCAACGTTCGCGCCGGTGATTATCGCCGCCCGCGACTCGTACTCGGCGGTGGATGTGCGCGAGTTAGTCGCCCTGCATTTTCCCGCGCTATCGCCGTTCGTGCGCGACCTGTCCCCGACAACCGCGCTGTACGACACGCGCCGCGCCGAGGAGCATATGGGCTTCGTGGCGCAAAACTCGTGGCGCGACCGCCCGGAGTTCGCCGAAATCGCCCGGAAGGATTATCCGCCAAGACGCAAAGAACGCAAAGAACGCAAAGACCGGAAAAGGAGAACGTTAGTGCGTAGTCGTTCGGCAACGCGGCATCGCTTCTTTATCTTCTCCGAACCTTGGTGTTCTTGGCGTCTTGGCGGTTCAATCGGTTCGGCGGGCGGCGACCAGCGCGGCGCGGTTCAGGTTCAGCACGGCGATAAACGTCTGTCCGAGCGGCGTTTGCGCGATTAGAAGCCCGTCCGCGCCGGGGGCGACGTGCGCGGTTAGGTCGTCCGTGAGCGGGTGGAGCAGGCGCGTTTCGGGTGCGTCGCCCCGGCTATCGTAGTTGCCCTTCGCCCGGTTGCAGGTTTCGCAGGCATAAACGAGGTTACCCAGCGAATCGCGCCCGCCTTGCGCGAGCGGCACGAAATGATCGCGGGACAGGATGCCCCCGGCTTGCGTTTCGGTCGTGCCGCAGTAGCCGCAAGCGTAGTGATAGAGAAGGCGCAACGCTTCGGTTTTGTCGGCGCGGGTCATGGATAGGGCGATTATACCGGTTGGTTCGGGGATGTTCCATCCACCGGTTGGGAGCCTTCGGCTTGATCACCCTGCGGGTGAGGGCTTCGCGGCGTACAACGGCGGGGCGCGAACGGCAAGCCCGTATCCGCAGGATGCACAGGCGGAACGCCCTCAACCGGAGGATGGAA
>JACMIU010000623.1 GCA_014380985.1 Armatimonadota bacterium
ATACTCAACACCGATCTCGATTCTTGATTGCCGCCGCGATGCTTGCCGCGACACTTGCTACCTCCGTGCCAGCACAGGCACAAGCCCCGCCCAAATACAATCTCGGTATCAGTATTAGCGGCAACGACTATGGGGCGCGAACATGGACGAACATGGCGAAAGCCGATTCACGCCTGTGGATACCCGGCACAACCAACGACGCTCCGATGGATGCGAACAGTTACCCGACCACGGACTGCGACATCTTTTTGTTTGATGGCGGCTACGCACAGAATGTCTCCCGCATGGGCAGTCTGCGCGGAACCTATAAACTGTATTTCACAGGGCAAGCCGATATTCCGTCGGTGGGAGGCGGAACACTGCAGAACAAGCAGTACGATGCAGGAACCAACCTGACGACGGCGGACTATGTTGTCACTACCGACTATCCCTCGATTTCGTTTGCCTTACGCAACACACGCCGCACCGCGACAAGCGCGGTTGGCAGTGGCGTCACCAACTTCAAACTGATGCGACCTGTTTTCATCGGTTCCACCGTGTCCTACGCTACAGACACGGTTTTTACCACTGAATATTTAGCCGCGCACAACAGGGGCAATGTTTTGCGGATGATGGACTTAGTCTCGGCAAACGGCAACGCACAAAGAGAATGGAGCAGTCGCCGCCGCCCCGAAGAGATGACCTATTACAACGCTCCCGAAGGAGGTTACGGTTGGCAGGGAAAAGGCGCACCGTGGGAAAGTTGTATACTGCTTTGCAACACGCTCAACAAGGACTTATGGATCAATGTTCCGACCTATGCGAGCGATGACTATGTTCGGCAACTCGCCCGCCTGATCAAGACGAATCTAAATCCGGGCTTGAATGTATATGTCGAATACAGCAACGAGATTTGGAACTTCGGTTTCTCGCAATTCAATCAGGTTAATGGCTTGGCGGCTGCAGACATTCAAGCAAACCCTTCCACAAGCATCAACTTCGACGGTGCGTGTGTCAACGGCGACGGGACCATCAATTCCAGCACCGCCGTCCCTCGCTTCTGGGCGCGGCGCGTTCTGCAAATATCAGACATCTTCCGGTCGGAGTTCGGCGACGCGGCAATGATGACGCGGGTTCGACCGCTATTCGAGACACAGTCCGCTTGGCAAACATGGATTGCCAGCGGCATGATTTTTCTCGACATCTATTACAACAACGGTGCGGGAAACTTCGTGGCGACGCCGCGCCCTATATCTTATTACATTTGGGGCGGCGGCGGAGCGGGCTACGTATCCGGTTATCCCGAAGCGGTGAAGAACAACCCCAGTGCGACCACGGACTCGATCATCGGCGGCTACTCACAGATTTGGCCGGAGCATTATCAAACGATGGCGAACGACACCTACTGGTGTTCGGTTTTCGGTTTGAAGCGTGTGGCTTATGAGGCAGGTACGGGATTGGATGACTTCGCGGGACCGGATTCCGCGATTCAAACGGCGCAACGCGACCCGCGAATGCAAGCGATTTACCAGCGCACGGCGGATGAGTTTTTCAAGGCAGGGGGCGAACTTTATGTGACCTTTCTTGGAGTAAACTCCGCGCACGGGTTGCTACCGTTCGATTCGGTAATCGGAACGCAGTCACGTCCCAAGCAGTTATCGTTCGACGCCATGGCGGCGGCCGCTTCACGCCCTGCCCCTACGGTGGGCGTTTTGGTTCCTGCGGTGATTCCGGCAGGACGTTTCAATATACGGGAAAACGGTTACAGCGTCGGCAACAATGACAACCCGGTTTCGCTGAACGACGGCTACTCGTGGCTTGGCTACACAATGCGGGTGGAAACCGCCGGTTCGTACACGCTTTCGCTACCCGGTGCGTCGGGAACTGCGGCGTTGCGTGTTGAAATTGACGGCAAAATAGCAGGATCACTTGCCGTGCCGGGATCCGGCACGGTATCCCTCGGTAATTTAGGAACGGGTGTTCATGGTATTCGGCTGGTGAAAACTTCCGGTACCGTATCGGTCGTCTCGCTCGATGTCAGGGCGGGCGGCGGTGGTGGAACCGTGGGAACCGGCACGGGTTTAACCGGAACGTACTTCGCCAATAAAACCCTCACCGGCGCGGCGACGGGAAGCCGTACCGATGCCACGGTTGATTTCGATTGGGGAACCGATAATCCGGGCATTTCCGGTATCGGCATTGATAACTTCTCGGCACGTTGGGAAGGGTCGGTACAGGCTCCCGTCACCGGATCATACACGTTCACTACCACGAGTGACGACGGGGTACGCCTTTGGGTCAATGGTACACAACTGGTGAATAACTGGACGGATCATGCGGCAACCGACAACTCCGGCACGATCACGCTCACGGCGGGAACGAAATATGCCATCAAAATGGAGTATTTCGAGAGCGGCGGAGGTGCAATCGCCAGACTGAACTGGGCATACCTCGGACAGGCACGACAGGCGATTCCGCAAACGCAGTTGTATCCGCAACAAAACCGCCCGAACCTGATCACCAACCCCGGCTACGAAAACGGCGGATTGTCCGGCTGGCTCGGCGGTGGCAATTACGCACTGGTGACAACCGGAGCGAGAACCGGCACGAACGCGGGACAGGTCGACGGCGGCTATTCCTCTTTGTATCAGGCGGTTTCCGGTCTCAAACCGAACACGAGTTACACATTCACGGTTTGGGCAATGGCATCGGACACCAGCGGGCGTGTGGTTGTGTTCGCTCAGAACTTCGGCGGTACGAGTGTTTCAAGAACCGTGACCAGTGCCGGGTATACGCAGTCAACGCTTACCTTCACGACCGGCGCGACAAACACATCCGCGCAGGTCGGATGCGGTGAGCTCAATGGCTCCGCTACCACAATCACCGTGGATGATTGGACACTGACGGAAAATTAGACAATCGGGTGTGTCGCACTGTGGGCGGGGCGGACGATTAGGTCTGCCCCGCCCGCACATTTTGCACCTTGACAGTATTTTCATAGCGCGTTACACTATGACACCGCTCCACTGACAATGCTGTTAGAACAAACCGTTTGCTTGCGAACGGTTGCACGGCTAAGAAGCCACGCGAGACCGCGTTTACTTGCATAACGCCGTGGTTTCCCGTGGCTTTTTTGGCTTTGGGCGTTTCTAATGTTGCAACCGGTCGGGCAATCTCGCGCCGACATGAACCGCGCTTGCCGATTTTTCCGGCGACATATCGCACCATCATTTCACAAAACCTTTGCAGGGAGGATTTTTCGCATTGAAATCAACAACGGGCAGACAAGAAGCCATTTCCGCCGTGATCAACTATAAGCCACTCGTCAACGCGCTTGACCTTGAGGGCAAGTCCACACAAACGCTGTATGGAACCAATGTTTTCAGCGACAAAGTGATGCGCGAGAAACTGGAAAAGCCGGTTTATAAAGCGTTGAAGCGCACGATTGAGCGCGGCGAGAAGTTAGACAGTAGCGTCGCCGATGCCGTGGCGTCCGCGATGAAACTGTGGGCACTTGAAAAAGGCGCGACGCACTTCACGCACGTTTTCTTCCCCCTCACCTCTCTCACCGCCGAAAAGCACGATTCGTTTTTCGAGCCGGACGGCGAAGGCGGCACTATCGCGCAGTTTGCCGGTTCCGCTCTGATTCAAGGTGAGCCGGATGCGTCCTCGTTCCCGTCGGGCGGGATTCGCTCGACCTTTGAAGCGCGTGGCTACACCGCTTGGGACGTAACCAGCCCCGCCTATATCTACGAGAACCCGAACGGCAACACGCTCTGCATTCCGACCGCGTTCCTATCGTGGACAGGCGAAGCGTTAGACCATAAAACCCCGCTTCTGCGCTCGATGCAAGCATTGAACACACAGGCAACCCGTGTGCTGAAAATGCTCGGCTACGACGATTTCGGCATGGTGACGGCGACCGCCGGACCCGAACAGGAATACTTCCTCGTGGATCGCAACTTCTTCTTCGCCCGCCCCGATCTGCTGAACGCCGGGCGCACCCTGTTCGGCGCGAAGCCCCCTAAAGGACAGGAGTTTGAAGACCATTATTTCGGCGCGATTCCCGAACGGGTGCTATCGTTCATGATGGAACTCGAACACGAACTGTACAAGCAAGGCATTCCTATCAAGACGCGGCACAACGAAGTCGCGCCGGGGCAGTTTGAAATCGCCCCCATCTACGAATCGGCGAACCTCGGACACGACCATCAGCACATGATTATGCTGATGATTCAGCGTATGGCAACTAAGTACGGTATGGCGGGACTTTTGCACGAAAAGCCGTTCGCCGGTATCAACGGTTCTGGTAAGCACGTCAACTGGTCGCTCGGTTGCAAACTCGGCAACCTGCTCGATCCGGGCGAGTCACCGCACGAAAACACGCGCTTCCTGATCTTCTGTTTGGCGACGATTCGCGCCGTGCATCTGTACTCCACGTTGCTTCGGGCGGCGGTCGCGTCGGCAGGCAACGATCACCGGCTCGGTGCGAACGAGGCTCCTCCGGCGATTATGTCCATCTTCCTCGGTGAACAGTTAGAAGACGTTTTCAACCAACTCAAATCCGGCGCGGCGAGCAGTAGCAAAATGCGCGGGACGTTGACTATCGGTGTGGACACCCTGCCCGTGCTACCGAAGGACGCAGGCGACCGCAACCGCACGTCGCCGTTCGCGTTCACCGGCAACCGCTTCGAGTTCCGCGCCGTCGGGTCGAACCAGTCTATCGCGTGGCCGCTGGTGGTGATGAACTGCATCGTCGCCGATTCGCTGGATTTCGTGGCTACCGAAGTCGAGAAGGAGATGGCAGGCGACAAAACCAAACTCAACGCCGCGATTCAGAAGGTGCTACAGGGCATTGCGTCCGAGCATAGCGCGGTGGTATTTGGCGGCAACGGTTACTCTGACGAGTGGCACGCGGAAGCGGCGACCCGTGGCTTGCCGAACCTGAAGAACACACTCGACGCCCTGCCCGCGCTAAACACCCCCGAAAACGTCGCCGTGCTGGGCAAGTACAACGTTCTGTCGCCCCGCGAGGTCGAATCGCGCTACGAAATCTGGATGGAGAAGTACATCCGCGACCTGAACACCGAAGGAATGCTGACGCGGGAAATGGCGCAAACCATGATTCTGCCCGCTGCGCTTTCTTATCAGGGGCAACTGGCGACGCTGGCGACGCAACTCAAAGCCTTAGGCAAAACCGCGAACACCGACCTGCTCGATAAACTGATCGCGCTCACCGACGCCTTGCAGTCGGGACTCGCCACGCTCGATGCTGCTCTGTCGCACGAAACCGAGGGGGAATCCATGGATCACGCCCTGCATTACCGTGACGCCGTTCTTCCGGCGATGAACGCAGTGCGCGAATCGGCAGACGCACTCGAAGGCTTGGTGTCGGATGAACTCTGGCCCCTGCCGACGTATCAGGAAATGCTCTTTGTGAAATAAGACAACACCCTATGAGAACGCCCCCGGTTTCCGACATGGAGACCGGGGGCGTTTTTCTTCGTCCTCGCGGTAAAATAATGCTATGCCTTCCGAAAACCCGGTGCTACAAATCCTGCGCGACGCCCTGCGCGGCACGGAATACGAAAACCGCGTCTACCTTGTCGGCGGCTACGTGCGCGACAAAATCATGGGGCGCGTCGGTTCTGCGGCTCTCGATGATATTGATCTCGTCTTGGAGGGCGACGCTTCGGCACTCGCCCAAACCCTGTGGCGAAAGCGCATTTCGTGGCACAAGCCGGTCGAGTTTCCGACCTTCGGCACGGCAATGGTGCGCGTCGGTGGAACCGGAACGGAGACCCCCGGTGTGCAGGTCGAAATCGTCACGGCGCGGGAAGAAACGTACCGGCATGGCTCGCGCAAGCCGGAAGTCGTGCCGGGAACCCTTGCGACCGACGCCTTGCGCCGCGACTTCACGGTCAACACGTTTTTAGAAAACCTGCACACCGGCGACATCACCGACCCGACCGACAAGGGCTACGCTGACCTTCAAGCGGGACTGCTCCGAACACCGCTTGACCCAGTGCTGACGTTCACCGACGACCCGCTACGTATGCTACGCGCCGCCCGCTTCGCCGCGAAGTTAGGGTTTTCCATTGAACTCAATACCCTTGCCGCGATTGGTGCGAACGCCTTTCGCCTGTCGCCGGAACATGGCATTTCGTTCGAGCGGGTGCGCGACGAACTGGTCAAAACGCTACCGACGCAGGGCGCGGCGCAGGGCTTGGAACTCATGCGCGAAACGGGGTTACTGTCGCAGTTCGCGCCGGAACTCGCCGTGATGCAAGGCGTGACGCAAAACCGCTTCCACCTCTACGACGTTTGGGAGCATACGCTGGTCGCCCTGTCGAATCTGCCGCCCGACGCTGACACCGGCGTCCGCCTCGCCATGCTGTTCCATGATGTCGGCAAGTCGCAAACGCGCACCGTGGATGCGAACGGCGACGTTCACTTTTACGAACACGAAAAGGTCGGCGCGGAAATCACGCGCACAGTGATGACGCGCCTGAAGTTTTCCGGCGACGAGATAGCCCGCGTCGTCGCACTGGTCGGCTTGCATATGAGATACGGCGCGTACAACCCGGATGAGTGGACGGACGCCAGCGTCCGCCGCCTGATTCGTACGGTTGGCGAGTATCGCACCGACCTATTCACTATCGTCCGCGCCGATATATCTGCCTGCAATACGACGGACTACCCAACCGCCGACCTGTCCGCCTTGCAGGAGCGTATGGAGGCTATTGAAAATGAGGCGAGTATCACGACCGCCACGTCGCCGCTATCGGGCGAGGAGATAATGGCGCGGCTTGCGCTTCCGGCAGGGCGTATCGTCGGCACTATCAAAAATGCCCTGACCGATGCGGTGGTAGCGGGC
>JACMIU010000624.1 GCA_014380985.1 Armatimonadota bacterium
TAGCCGATGTCAGCACGGTCGGGCATCTCTCCGGCATGAGGCGCGGCGGGGTCAAGGCAGATAACGAGTGCGCCGGGTTTCAGAATCGGCACGATTTTCCGCGCCACGCTTCCCAACACGCGGTCGGGAAGCGCGAGTACCACCATATCAGCGTCGGGCAGGGCGTCGGCTTCGGGCGTCGGCTTCAAAGCGCGGGCGGCGAGGTTTGCGATGCCCGCTTCACCGGTTTCGACGTAGCGCATCTCGTATTCGGGGCGTCCGAGAAGGTTGTCGGTCAAGCGGCAACCCATCTTGCCCCCCGCGCCGAGCAGGGCGACAACGAGGGGCGGCAGGAACGGATCCGGCGAAACGAAGTTTCGACGCGGGGGAGTTTCGGTGGTCATGGCGTTTTTCTTTCAGCGAGCATCGCGTCCGTGTGTTTTTCCCACAAGCGCAAAATAACATCCCATTCCGGGTCGGATTCGGCGGACGCGATTTTCCCAGCAGCATCGAGTGTATCGTACACGCGCTTCGTACCCTCGGCAAACGTGATTTGCGGATCGAAGCCCAAATCGGCGCGGGCTTCGGCGGTCTCGAAGATGTTGTTGTAGCGGAAGTTAATCCGGCAAACGTTCGCCCGTTCCGAAAGCCTTGCCAGCAAATCGGTCGGGATATGCACCAGACGGGGCGGCGGTGCTACGATGGCTTTCGCCACGGTGCGGTGAACATCGTTCCACGTGCGCCACTCGTGTCCCGGCAGAGCATACCCCCTGCCAAACGTTTTGTCATTGTCGCAAGCGTTGACAAACGCGGTCGCTACATCGTCCGCGTGGCACGACACCCACAGGCTCTCGCCGTCGCCGTGCGTGATAATCGGCAGACCGCGCCGGATTCGGTCAAGATACGCCGTGCCAGCGATAAACGAATGAAGCAACGCACCGTGGTCGTCGTAGGTGTGCGCGGGGCGCAGAATAGTGACGGGAAAGTCGCCGCGCTGGTGCGCGGCGCGTAGCAACGCTTCGCAAGCCGCCTTGTTTTGCGCGTAGTCCCAGTCGGCGGGATGGGATTGGTCGGCGTCGTTCGGCACGGGATACCGCGCCGGGGGCTTCGAGTAAACGTCCACCGTGGAGCAGAAAACCACCTGCCCGACGCGCCCCGCGAACGCTTCCCGCAAAGATTCGATGTCGGCGGGTTTGTAGCCGATCATCTCGATTACCACGTCAAAGCCGCTTCCCGCGTCCTGCAAATCGCGCATTTGCGCCGCGAACGCCGGGTAATCGTAGCGGTCGCCGGTAATGGTGCGAACGGGCGCGTCGTACTTGCGGGCGCGTTGCCCCCGGTTGTAATGCGTGATGTCGAAGCCGCCCTGCGCGATCATGCGCCGCGTGATCGCGTGGGAGATTAGCCCGGTTCCGCCAATGATTAATACCCGCATTGTCGCCTTTCATCTGCCGTAAGTTTAGTGCGGGTAGATTCGCGGTGCGGTGCGCGGTTTCCTGCGTTGGTGCGGGGATGTTCCATCCTCCGGTTGGGAGCGTTCCGCCTGAGTACCCTGCGGGTAAGGGCGGAGCGGTAGCGAAAGGCTCACGTCTGGAGCGTTTGCGGTTCGCCAATCGTTGCCCGCGAATCTCGCATCCGAAGAATGCACAGGCGGAACGCCCCCAACCGGAGGATGGAGCATCCCCACCCACAACCTACGGCTTATTTTTTTTCGCCCGGTCGAACATAGACGGACGCGAAAAATACCGTAGCAAATGTGACCGCCGACGCACCGAAGACGAAGCCGGGTAGCCGGATCATCAAAGCGGCAATTTCCACAACCGCCATAGCAAGGCATGGCTTCCAAAACAGATACACAAGATCAAACCAGAAAGGGCGATTCATCTTGCGCTATTCCAACCGCGTAAAGCGTTCGGTAATCTGCCCCGCGTCCTGCAGGAAGTTCTGCGCGTAGGCGATGCGCTGTTTTGCCTCGACGTGGTCGGGGTCGAGGCGTAGCACCTTCTTGAACTGGAACAGCGCGGGCGCGTACTGCCGGTCGGTGTAGAGCGCGTTGCCGAGGGCGAGTGCTTCCCCCACCCGCGCCCCTTTCAGCAAGCCGGTAATCGTCATGCCGGACGCGCCGCGCTTTTGCGCTTCCGTGAACGATGCCACGGCATTCTCCCATTCTCCGAGTGCCATGTGCTTTTTGCCGGTCGCTATCGCCGTGTCGGCGGCGGCGTGGCGGGCGTCCGCGAGGCGTTCTCGTGCCACCGAATCTAAGGGGTCGGCGGCAATCGCGTACAGGAGGTGCGCTTCCGCGCCGTCGCCGTCGTTTTCCGCGAGACATTTTTCGCCGAGGGAACGTTCGAGGGCGTTCCACCGCTGGTGAAGTGACTGCCGCGCTTTGAACAGATCGGCATCTACCGGTAATACTTGCAACGCTTCCAAAAGCCGCTCCTGCGCCGTGATATAGTCGCCGATTTCTTCCGCGTTCGCCGACATAGCGAGAGCCTGCTCCTTCGCCTCGCCCAGCATTTCGCGCAAAAGGTCGCAAGCGTGAAAGTCGCTCGGTACGGAATGAAGACGCGCTTGCAGAAGTGCCACCGCGCCGAACAGCGAGCCTTCGCCGGTTTGCGCGGCGCGGGCTTCCGCAAGCACGGCGTCGCCGTCGGTCGCCGCCAAACGGTCGCCGTAGAACAGGCGGTACACAGCAATCGTGCCGTCCCGTAATGACACGCCGACATACTCGCCGCTCGGCGACACCGAAACCGCGGTCGGCTTCGTCTCCTCGTAATCCACCTCCCAAACCGGTAGCCCGCTTTCGCCGGACAGCAATAATAACCGTCCTTCGGTGGTGTCGGTTTGCATCAGTGCCGCCACGGTTCGTGCCGCACCGTCCACGGCAAGACCTACGGGTTCGCCAACGGTTTCGGTGAACCAGAGCAGTTGCCCTTCGGTGTTGACCAATCCGACCCCGCCGCCGCCCGCGAACGCCACCCGCGAATCGTTCGCCACTGCGACAAAGCGCATCGCCGACTCCTGCCGGTGCTTCAGAACGGTATTGCGGGCGTTGTCCAAAAGCCACAGGTCGCCGTCGTCGCCGCCCACGGCGAAGCGCAGACCGTCCCGCGACACCGACACCGCCGACGCCGGGAACGGCAGATCCTTTGTCCACAAAACGCGCCCCGTGTTATCGCCGAGGGCGACGGTGTAATTGGCGACCAGCATATCGCAAAACACGGTCACGAACCGGTTGCCGCTTTCCGATAACGCAATGTCGGCATATCCGGCGCGGCGGTCGCTCAAGAAGCGCGTTTTTTTCTCCGACTTGAAAATGTATAAATCGTCGTCGGTGGAGCCGATAAACGTTTCGCCGTCCACCGCGATCTCGGTTTTACGCAGGGTTTCCACGCTGTACGTTTGCAAGGTGGACGGCTTACCGGTTGGCGAAAAGCGCACCAGATGAAACGAGCGCGTTTCTATCTCGTCCGGCACGGAGGCGAGGAGCGAGCCATCGTCCTGCGCGGCGTAGCGGGACAAGGGCGCGGTTCCCCGCGCCTTGCGGGTGTAAAGGAGGTCAACGTTGCGAACTTCCACCGCCACCGGCGCGGCAATATCGAGTAGGAGCGACATAAGCCGATTATACCGCACAAGGCGCGGAATAAATCTTTTTTGTGGCGCGGGAAACCCCTGTTTGTTTACGGCACAGCGCGGGTCAACGAAGCCAGGACACGGCGTATGGTCGTCCCGCGCAACCGGCGGAACTCGCGCCCTTGTACGTGTTTTTAGCGAGCAAAACGGCGTCGTATGTCACGGGCGAAGTGTACGGGGCTACGGGCGGTCAGTCGCCGTTTTAGTCGCACGGCTTCGCGGGGAGCGGCAACATTGCCGCTTCCCCTGCTACGGCGCGGGTATCGGTTCGCGCACAAAAATCCCGTTTAAGCAGGGCGTGAACGCGGCGTTCTTCTTTTTGCCAAAGTTCGGCATACATATCAGGGAGCCTTCGACAAAAACGGCGTCAACGAGAGTGAGCGGAGCGGAGTTCGTTGTGTGTCCTGAAGATCGGATTCACCCCGCCGTTCGTAGCGCACGATTCGCCCGTTCGATGAAATATCTTTTATCACGAAAAGTAGCGCGGTTTTGTCGGCGGTTAGCGTTCGCAGAGTGTTTCCGCCGCGCCACAGGACAAGCCGGGGGTTCGGGTTGTAGATGCCGTTCACGCCTATTAGCAGGGAGTGCAGTTGCCGGGGAACCCATTGCACGTTGTGGATGTCGGTTTCCGCGATAATCAGCGATTTTAGCAAGGGCTTGCCCCGTGTGACGGTGTGGATAGTCAGGGTTTTCGTATCGCCTTCCGCGTGCGTCAGCCGCGCAATGAACCTGCGGTCCGGCGAAGGAAAGTCGCCTGATTTGTCGTACCGGGCGGCGATATACCGGGGCGTTTGCGGCGAAACGCTTGCTTTCTGCGCGACTGTTGCGCCAACCCCTACCGAGACCAGAACCGCAAGTGTTATCAATAGTCGCAATCTGTTTTTCCTTTCACACCGACTTTTTCGCCACGCGCCGCTTCTTAAGCGGTCCGATCGCGGTCACGTTCATTGTTTCCGGTGCGGCGAACACCGTGCGGGCGAGCGCCAGAACTTCATCCGGTGTCACGGCGTCCATGCGCTGAAGCGACTCGGTGAGCGGAACCACGCGCCCGTAGTAGATTTCCGACGCCCCGATTCGGCTCATTCGCGCCGACATAGATTCCTGCTTCATCACCAGGCCGCTTCGCGCCTGCGCTCTGGCGCGGGCAAGTTCGGCGTCCGAGACGCCGGTATCGCGGATTTTGGCCAGTTCGGCGCGAACCGTTTCCAAGCATTCGGCGTAGGTATCGGGCGATGTGCCGCCGTAAACCGCGAAGTAGCCACCCTCGCGGTGCATATTCGCATACGATCCGATGGTGTAGCCCAAGCCGCGCTTTTCGCGGATTTCCTGAAACAGGCGTGACCCCATCGAATCGCCCAGCACCGTGTTCAGCACCGAAAGCGCGTACCGTTCCTCGTCCAAGACGCCAAATGCACTTGTGCCGAGAACGAAGTTGACCTGCTCTGTGGGGCGCACCAGGTTGGACACGATTCCGGTGGTCGCCACCGGGCGCGACACCGGCGCGGTTTCCGCGCCGCCGCCCAAATCGCCGAGATGCTTTTGCACCAGTTGCGTCACCTGCGCGTGGTCGCAGTTCCCACTCACCGTGACAATCACCGCGCCCGCGCCGTAGGAACGCGCCATGTAGCCGCGCAAATCGCCCGGCGTCAGTGCGGCAACGGTTTCCGCCGTGCCGATAACCGCCCGCCCCAGCGGGTGGTCGGGGTACAGCGTTTCGGCGAACAGGTCGTGCACCAGATCGTCGGGGGCGTCGTCGCGCTCCTTGATTTCCTCTAAAACTACCTTTTGCTCCCGCGCCACTTCTTCGGCATCGAAGCGCGAAGACCGGTACATATCCGAAAGCAAATCAAGGGCGAGTGGCACATCTTCGGCTAAAACGCGGGCATAATAGCAGGTGTACTCTTTGTCGGTGAAAGCGTTCAA
>JACMIU010000625.1 GCA_014380985.1 Armatimonadota bacterium
CAAAAAGAATTGGATCACCTCGGTAAGCGGCTTGGCATGATTGTGGTGATTATCGCCGTAGCGATGATCGGAACGATTATCGTCGTCGAAAAGGTGCAAGGGGTTTCGGCACTGCTTGAGGTGTTGATACTCGGCGTCGCGCTTGCGGTCGCGGCGGTTCCCGAAGGATTGCCCGCCGTTGTCACCACCGTGCTATCGCTCGGTGTGCAACGCATGGCAAAACGGAACGCGATTGTACGCCATTTGTCGGCGGTGGAAACACTGGGTTCGGCAACGGTTATCGCGTCGGACAAAACCGGCACACTGACGAAAAACGAGATGACCGTTCGCGCCGTCGTTACCGCCAGCGGGCGCGTGAATGTGGACGGCACCGGCTACGCGCCGACGGGGACTATCAAAACCGGAGACAACGCCCCGCCTGAAGGCGCACAACTCGCGGAGATACTGCGGATGCTAACGATTGCCGACCGCGCCAGCAACGCCGTTTTGCAGGAGAAGGACGGGGCATGGATGGTGCAGGGTGACCCGACCGAAGGCGCGTTGATCGTGGCGGCACGCAAAATAGGCGTACAACAGTCGGTCCTGGAAACGCGCTTCGAGCGCGTCGCGGAAGTCCCGTTCTCGTCGGAGCGAAAATTGATGAGCGCGGTCTTCACCGACGCCGACCGACAAAACGAGCGATTCGTTTTCGCCAAAGGCGCACCGGATGTTTTGTTGACCCGTTGCACACATGAATTGGTTGGCTCGGAACCCGTGCCGCTGACGGACGCACGCCGGGCGGCGATTGGGCAGGCAAACGAGGCACTTGCCGGGGAAGCATTACGAACTCTTGGTGTGGCTGAGCGTCCGTTCCCCAGCGGTACACCCATCGAAAGCCTGAGCGCAGACATCGAAAACGACCTGACATTTTTAGGCGTCGTTGGCATGATCGACCCGCCCCGTGCCGAAGCGAAAGACGCCGTGGCGCGGGCGCGGGGCGCGGGAATTCGCCCCGTGATGATTACCGGCGATCATCCGAAAACCGCCGCCGTTATCGCCGCAGAACTTGGCATTATCGCCGAAGGTGGTCGCGCCTTGACCGGGGCAGAAATCGAGAAAATGTCGGACGAGGAACTCACGCAAAAAGTGCGCGACGTTTCGGTGTACGCTCGCGTCAGCCCGCAACACAAATTGCGTATCGTCACGGCACTGCGGAGCGGTGGCGCGGTCGTCGCCATGACCGGCGACGGCGTGAATGACGCGCCCGCCCTCAAAACAGCCGACATCGGCATCGCGATGGGCATTACCGGCACGGACGTTTCCAAAGAAGCCGCCGACGTGATTCTGACCGACGATAACTTCGCCACGATTGTCGTGGCGGTCGAGGAAGGACGCGCTATTTTCGACAATATCCGGAAGTTCCTGCGCTTCCTGCTGTCGTCGAACATCGGCGAGGTGATGACCATGTTTTTCGGCGTCCTGTTGGCGAAATTCATCGGGTTAGATGCACCCGGCGACGCGGTGGTTTTGCCGCTACTGGCGACGCAGATTCTTTGGGTCAACCTTGTCACCGACGGTGCGCCCGCACTCGCGCTTGGCGTTGACCGCGCCGAATCCGGCTTAATGGCGCGTTCCCCGCGCCCGGTCGGCGAGGGGGTCACAACGGCGCGTATGTGGGCGGGCGTGGTTTTCGTCGGCGCGATCATGGCGGTCGGCACGCTGCTGGTTCTGGATGCGTCACTTCCGGGTGGCTTGATAGCCGGTTCGGGGAGCCTGCGCTACGGGCAAACGATGGCGTTCACAACGCTGGTGCTGTTCCAAC
>JACMIU010000626.1 GCA_014380985.1 Armatimonadota bacterium
ACTTCTCGTTTTCCTCCGTCCATTCACCGTCGCGCATCAGAATCTCGTCACACGCACCGCACCATGCGTCGGGACATTTGTCTTCGCTATCGCTCTCCGTACCGCTATGGTAAAATCCCAAACCTTCCCCATCCACAAGATGCCCACAAACAAATGCTATAGATTGCGTCCCGTGTTCGGAACATATGATCGCCTCTGTTTCTTCGGTCATTGAGGTTTGTCACCTCTGCGTGTTTGGATGGGTCGCCTCGCCCGCCTTCGCCTCGCGCCGGTGCTTCCAAATCTCAAACACCACCGGAAGCACCGACAGCACCACGACACCGAGAGCGAACAGTTCAAAATGCTTTTTGACCACGGGGATATTGCCGAAAAAGTAGCCCGCGCCCATGCAAACCCCGACCCAAAGGAGCGCACCGGCGACGCTGTAGGCGAAAAACTGCGGGAACGGCATTTGCCCCATTCCGGCAGTGAACGGCGCGAACGTTCGCACAATCGGCACAAACCGCGCCCGGATAATCGCCTGCCCACCGTATTTAGCGAAAAAGCCTTGCGTTTTTTCCAAGTACTCGCGCTTGAACCATTTTGATTTGCCGTTGAATAATCGCTCGCCGAAAAACTTGCCGACCGTGTAGTTCAAAGTGTCGCCGCACAATGCCGCGACGAAAAGCGTTACCGCGAGGAGGGGGGGATTCAAGCCCATCGCCGGGTTCGCCGACAACGCCCCGACTGCGAACAGAAGCGAATCGCCGGGCAAAAACGGAAAAATCACGATACCGGTTTCGGTGAAGATGATCGCAAAAAGAAGCACGTACACGAGCGAATGGTACTGCGTGATGAAAAGTTCGAGAAAGTCTCTCGTGTGCCGAAGCAGGTCAAGCGGGTTCATGCGCTACCGTTTCGAGTTGCGTAGCGCGAAATCCTTCCCGCGACAAACAAAACGCCCGCCGGACGCGGGAAACGTCCGGCGGGTTACGACGACCCTTACGCCGTCGGAGAGGGGGAAGCGGCAGGAGACGGCGACGCGGCGGGGTCAGGAGCACCGGAAGTCAAAGGCGCACCGCCCAACGCTTGAATATAGCCATTGTATTCTCTGCCGTTGATGTTCCAAATTACTTGGAAATTGATGCCCGGATCTGATTCTTCCGATGGTTCGCCATCGGCAGTCAGTGGGGCAAGAATGTAGCTGTACGTTAATCGGGTGGCGATGCCGGCGAAAGTATACCGCATACCGTCATTATCAATAACGAAACCGCTGACACGGTTGTTCTTTGTCACCTGTCCCTCCACGCGATACCCCGCGACCGTGCCGAGCAGTCTGCCCTGCCGGTCAATCGAAAAGTCAACGGCGTTCGAGTCAATCAGCGTGTTTTGCGACGCTCCGCCAAACGACACCGCCGGATCGAAAAGGTCGAACGGATTGCCGTAGGAAGCGGCGAACGCGCTCTCGTCAACACTGGCATTCACCGCGAAATTAACCGGAAGTGTGGTATTGCCTTCCACCAGCGAAAAGTTGCCGCCAATCACCGGTGTTGAGATGACATCGGTTCCAATTGGGATCGTAGTGGGCGCGATAGACATAGTGCCGGAAATGCGTCCGGTCGCATTGCTACCACGGTCGCGGGTCGAGGCGTCGAACGTGCCTTCGCTATCCATTTGCCCACTTACTTCGCGTACCTTTCCGACCAAGTTATCCATCAAACCGCTGATATTGCCTTTCACATCCACGGTGAAATCAAAGGTTCCTACTTCGTCTCCAGTGGCGGAGGTGATCGTGTATGCCGACCGATACGATCCTGTGTAGTTGCTGTTTTTGTCGGTGCTACCGCCGCAACCGGTCAAAACAAACGCGCCGCCTACCGCCAGTGCGTTCAAAAAAGCGAATCGAGAAAGTGTCGCCATCCTTTGTATCTAAATCCTTTCGCGCAAGTTCCGTTGGGGAAGGAACGCGATTTTTTCACGTCCCAAACATTTTGCTTCGATTATAAGTATCGGTACACATAGCGGTTTGGTTTAGCCCTGCCGCGTATTTATACCCGGTATTTTTGTTGCCGGGCAGACGTGAAAGTTCCGCTTATTTTTGTGGTGTAAAGAAGCGGACGAAACAAGGACAAAAAACTTGACAGAAAAACAAAGGCATGGTATCTTGATAATTCGTGCCACGGTCGGTGTCGCGCTCTTGTCACGGGCGCACCTGTCCCATTCTCACGATCACGCCATCATATTGTACATATTACCCAATCGGCTTCGTCCCCGGTGATTTTTCACCGGTACGGATAAGCCGATTTTTTGAGCGTTACCCGTTTTCGCCGTTTTACGCCGCGTTAGTCTTCGCACCCGTTTGTCCGAACCCGGAAGGATTCAAAAACATGGAAAAGCAACATACTTCTAAGCGTGCCATGCACGCCATCGCCATACCCAGTCTGGTCGAACTACAACTCGATTCGTTCCGTTGGTTCCTTGAAGAAGGCATGAACGAACTGTTTAACTCGTTCTCGCCCATCATGGACTTCACCGGAACCACCGGGATTTCGCTCGAAGATTTTACCCTCGGCGAACCGAAATACTCGCTCGCGCAGTGCCGCTCCCGCGACGTGACGTTTGAAGTGCCGATCAAAGCCAAAGTCAAACTGATGAGCCGCGATAACGAAGTTATCGAATCCGAAGTTTACCTCGGCGACCTGCCGCTGATGACCGAAAAAGGCACGTTCGTCGTAAACGGCGCGGAGCGTGTTGTCGTGTCGCAACTGTCGCGCTCGGCGGGCATCTACTTCCGCGATTCGCTCAACCTCGGATTGGAGTGGGAGTTTTTCGCCACGATGATTCCGAACGAAGGCCCGTGGGTAGATGTCGAAACCGACTCGTCGAACGCAATTACCGTGCGTATCGGGCAAAACAAAAAGTTCGCCGTTACCACGCTTCTGCGTGCGCTCCACGCTTACGCCCCGGCGTCGCCCGAAGGCAACATGGAAGTCGGCTTCGCCGAACTCAAGGGCAAAACATTAGGCGCACCGGTAATTGACCCGGTGACGGGCGAAGTGCTGATGGACAAGGGGCAGGTTGTCTCGGACGATGATTACCGCGCCGCCGAAAAAGCGTTAGGCGGCGAACGCGCCGTGCGTGACCTCAAGGCGACCGTGTACCTCGCGCCGATTCAAGCAGAAACCGACGCCGAGATTCTGGAACTGTTTGGTAAGCACGTCACGATTGACGCGCCCGACGCCGAATCGCTCACGGACAAGTTTGCGCTGACCGATTTGACCGACGCTTCCGGCAAGTTGCTGGTGTCGGCGTACCACAAGATTGACAAAGCGACCGCGCCGAAAGTCGCCGCCGCCATCACCGATAGCGACCCCACCGCCAGCATTGAAGTGCTTCAAGTGTCGCGCTATATTGCGGCGACGCTGGAAATGGAAGACCCGAAGGTCGTGGATCGTTTGACCGCGCAGATGGATATTTACCACAAGATTCGTCCCGGCGACCCGGTGACGCCCGAATCCGCCCGCGCCCTGATGCAGTCCATGTTCTTCGACCCGCGCCGCTACGACATGGCGAAAGTCGGACGCCACAAGATTAACAAGAAAATCGGCGTCAACCTGCCACTTCAGTGCCGCGCCATCACCAAAAACGATGTAATCGCCGTGGTGCATTATATCCACGGTCTACAGCGCGTGAACACGAACGCGAACGCCGACAACCCGGAACTCGCCGAGGAAGAAGCACGGCATTTCACCACCGACGACATTGACCACTTGGAAAACAAGCGCGTCCGGTCAGTCGGCGAACTGCTCTACTCGCAACTTCGCATGGGCTTTTTGCGGATGGAAAAAGTCGCCAAAGAGCGCATGACCTCGATGAATGATGGCAACCTGCTTCCGCAGGTCGTGCTGTCGGTGAAGCCGATTTCGGCGGCTATCAAGTCGTTCTTCGGCTCGTCGCAACTGTCGCAGTTCATGGACCAGACCAACCCATTAGCCGAACTGACGCACAAGCGGCGTTTGTCGGCTCTCGGACCCGGCGGTTTGTCGCGTC
>JACMIU010000627.1 GCA_014380985.1 Armatimonadota bacterium
AGAGCGTCGAATACTCCTCGATGGCTCTGGGGGCGGGAACGCTTTCGATGAGCGCGTATGTTTCGCGGACGCCGGACGCTTCGGCGGTAGACAACCTGTCGCGCTACCTAATCACGTTCTACGGCAACCCCGATGTGAAAGCGGTATCGGTGTCGGGCCCTCCCGGATGGCAACGCCCTGCGCAAGGCTCGATTGACCCGCTTGCCGTCACGGCGGCGGCGGCGGCGAAAAACGGCTTCGGCTTCACGGTGAACGCAACGCTGATACAAGCGTTGCAAGTGCCGGTTCTGCCCGCCTCGCTCACTGGCGACCCGTCGGGACCCGCACCCGCTGCAGGATCGGCTCCCGCGCCCAACGGGAACCCGGCAGCCACGCTGAATCCGGGCGGGGGAGCGTTGCAACGTCCCGGCAGTGCACCGACGACCGATGAGCAAAATTAACAGGAAAAACAAACGTGTCTTTAAGAAATATCAAATGGTTTCAGGTGGCGATTGTGGCATTGGTTCTCACCGTGCTTTCGGTCGGTGCTATCTATATCTTTTTAATCAAGCCGGTCAACGAACGCTACGACTTGGCTAAAACCAAGTTGGAAGCGCAGGAGACCGCGCTTGCTACCGCGCTCGGTCAGCGAAAGCCCGCCGAACTCGACCTTGCCAAAGCAAAGGTCGAAGTCGCTGCCGCTAAACGTGACTGGGCGAAGTATGACCGGCAACTCAATCCACGCATTGATCTGACAAACCGCTTCACCGCGACGCGCCAATTGTGGAACGAGCAACTGAACGTACTCGGTCCGAAGGTCGTGAAGTTTTTGTACGCCGACCGGTCGGTTCGGGTGATTTCCGAGGATATAAAAGTGCCGGAGCCGTCGGGCGACCCGAACGCGGCGGTGCAAAAAGTGTACGTGTACCCGTTTGGCAATATCACGGTGAGCGGCACGTTCGATCAGGTGATGAAACACGCGGCGCGGTGGAACCGGTTTGACCGTCTCGCTCTTGTAGATGGCTTGGTATTATCGGGCAACTCGCCGACGCTGACCGGAACCTACACGCTAACCGTGTACGAGATTTCCAACTTTGACACCGTGGGCCCGGTGATTCCGCAAGCGACCGAAACGCCCGGTGGCGCGGGCGGGCGCGGACAGTTCGGGCCGCCTCCCGGTAGCATCCCGACGGGGCCGAACGGTCCCGGTCAATTTTCGGGTCCGCCAATCCCCGGCGGCGGGCAGGAAGGTTTGGAACGCTAACTATGACAACACCACCAACTAATTCGGATAGCGGTGCGGCATCTGCCGTGCCGGTGGCTAAGCCGGGAGTGCCTCGCGCCGTGATTCTGGGCGGCGCAGTGGTGCTAATCGCGG
Organism: Armatimonadota bacterium; assembly: GCA_014380985.1. Lineage (GTDB taxonomy): Bacteria > Armatimonadota > Armatimonadia > Armatimonadales > Armatimonadaceae > JACMIU01. Next base: position 1,358 of record JACMIU010000627.1, read on the forward strand.
GACTCGCGTTCGCGGCGTTCCCGTTCATCAAGACGCTCACCGGCGGCGAACCAGTCGCGGAAGACGTTCCGCCCGTGCCGACGACCCCGCGCCCCCGACCGGCACAGGTCGCGCAGGCGAAACCCGCGTCGGCGACCGACGCGGCGAAACAACAAGCCGTGGAGGCACTCGGTGCGCTCGGCGATTCGCGTATCAAACTGGAAACGTCGTTCGACGGGGTTCCGGTAACGCTGGGGGGAACCGGGAAGCGCATCTACCCGCCGACCCCGAAGCCCGCCGCCGACAACGGCGGCAAGGTGAAGCCGATTGTACAGGGCAGAGTGCCGGGCGGGCTTCGTCCAGACCC
>JACMIU010000628.1 GCA_014380985.1 Armatimonadota bacterium
AGCGTCCGCCCCGCGCCACGCTCCCACGTCAGCATTCGGATTTCGTCGGGCGCGAGAAACTCGACCACGTGAACATTGACGCGGTTCGGAAATAGGGGATGCTCCTCTAAGGCGGGACCCAAGCGGTTGATACTGTCGTCGGTCGCCGGGTCGAAGTAAACAAGGTGTGGGTTGCCCATCGAAACCCCGGTGACGGTTAGCGTTTCCTCGCCGCTGATGCCAAGTGCGTCGCTAATCACTGTGTCGGTCGGCGTTCCTTCCATACCGATGTCGGCGCGGGTGATTCCTGGCTTGCCCATGTTCACCGTGGCTTGCCCATGTTCACCGTGGCTTGCCCAATCGCGTCGTTCTCGATGACGCCGCAGGTCGTGCCGGAGGCGGGAAGCGGGTTGCTGGCTGGCTTGGCAAGCCTCGCGCTTGGCGGAACGTTCATCGCCCGGCGGCGACGGGCGGCGTAGCACCGTCGGCTAACGGTGGCGCGGACGGGAAACCGAGACTTGTTGACCTTTTCAAAAGGTCAACAAGTCTCGGATCTGGTTGCTTCCCGAAGTCGTGGTTGGTATCCCGTCAGGCGTCACCGAGGTCGAACGCCGCTCCGTGCTGGACGTCACACGCACAAAACGTCACCCAACCGTTTTGTGCGGTTGGGTGACGCTTTGCGCGTGTCGCCGCGTGTCGGAAAGGCATAACACCTGTTTTTATGGTGTTATGCTTTACCGTAGACGTTTGTTTGCGAACCCGTGGTACAGTGCCTACGCTTCTGTGGCGCACGACAGTGGATCAGGGGATATATGCTGTGCCCGGCAGTTCATCTATCCATACGTCGGGTTCTGGGGCCAACCCATCGGCGATTCCTCGAAGTCGGACTGCCGTCCATAGGGGGTCAGGTCCAAGAGGCGAAAACTATCCGTGACACTTTCTACCCCGCGAGCATAGGCGGAATAGGTATGAAAAAGGTCGTTATTGTTGCGAAAGAAGACGCTTAAACCGTGTGCTTCCCCCCTGTCATCGGACTCTTCCTGATAGTTGTACTCAGTAGGAGCGACGTTTTTATCAAGGGTAACGTGATAGTCGTAGTTGAAGTCGCTTCCCAATGATGAGAACCAAGGCTCGTCCCATCCTTTTCGCGCTTTGTAGGCTTCCAGTTTGGCAAGTGGTGCCCGTGAAACGAGAGCGAACGACGTGTCGCTCTGATTGAGAAGTGACAAATTGCCAAGGGAATTAACAAATCCCGTACATCCCGGACATCCTTCATCCCACTCCGGGTCAAACATGAAATGGTACACAATGAGTTGGCGGCGACCATCGAACAGACGGGCAAGGTTCTTTTTCCCGTCCGGGCTGTCAAAAGAATACTCCTTCTCAACCCTCACCATAGGTAGCCTACGTCGCTGGGCGTTTACCCGGTCGTAATGCCTGGTGAGTTCTTTCTCCTCGGTGAGAAGCGTCATACGCTGGGCAAGCCATTCGACCTGCGGCACGATCTTCGGTTCAGCAATCTCTGTTTTCATGAGAGTTTTCCCTTGTCGTAGGCTTTTGATTGGAACATCATTCGCCGTAATGCCTGCGTGTCTACGGCGACGGATGGTGGGTCGGGCGACACCAACCGCTTGTCGCGTGGTGCATCGCCCCCCGGTAGTGCGTTTGTTCAACGCGCAGTCAGTTATCCCATCACTCCCGCCACTTCAAACTATTTTTTGCGTTAATAATTATTATTTTTTGTTAATAGTTTTGAGTAAGGTTATCCGTATTTGGGCGTAAACAGAGTGTAGATGCCGTGACTCGTGCGTGGCGGCGGCATACAATTCGCCAGTCGCCCCGTGGTTTACCGCCCGATTCCCGCCTGTGATATACTACGCACGTACCCGCTCCCCGAAAGTCGAATCGTTTTATTTCATGCGCCTATTAAGCCACTTCTTTTCCCGCTTCTCCCGCAACATGGGGATTGACCTCGGTACGGCGAACACATTGGTTTATGTGCGCGGGCGCGGCATCCTGATTCGAGAACCGTCGGTGGTCGCGCTGAACGTGCATACCCGCGAAGTACTGAAGGTCGGCGAGGAAGCCAAAAAAATGCTCGGTCGGACGCCGGGGCATATCGTCGCGGTGCGCCCGCTCAAAGACGGTGTAATCGCCGACTTCGAGCAGACCGAGAAAATGCTCCGGCATTTTATCGAAAAGGTCAACAAGTCGCGTATCTGGTCGCTTCCCGAAGTCGTGGTTGGTATCCCGTCGGGCGTCACCGAGGTCGAACGCCGCGCCGTGCTGGACGCTACGCGCAAAGCCGGAGCGCGGCAAGCGTACCTGATTGAGGAGCCGATGGCGGCGGCGATTGGCGCGGGGCTTCCCGTCGCCGAGCCTACGGGAAGCATGATTGTGGACATCGGCGGCGGAACTACCGAAGTCGCGGTGATTTCGCTCGGCGGCATCGTCACGTCGCGCTCGATTCGCACGGCGGGTGACGAGATTGACGAAGCGATTACGTCCTATATTCGCCGCGCCTACAACTTGTTTATCGGCGACCGCACCGCCGAGGACGTGAAAATCAACATCGGCTCGGCGTATCCATTGGAGCAGGAACTGACGATGACCGTGCGTGGGCGCAACCTGATTACCGGTTTGCCGCGAGCGACAACCATTACGTCCGACGAAATCCGTGAGGCGATTTCCGACCCTGTGAACCAGATTGTCGAGGCGGTGAAAGTCGCTCTCGAATCCGCGCCGCCGGAACTCGCCGCCGACATCATGGATCAAGGAATCTACCTTGCCGGTGGCGGGGCGATGCTACGCGGCTTGGACGAACTGATTGCCGCCGAAACCCTGATGCCGGTGCATATCGCCAAAGACCCGTTGTCGTGCGTCGCGCTCGGTGCGGGCGAAGTGTTGGACGCGATTCGCGTCAACCCGAACCTGCGAAACGCCTTGCTGACGCACAATCAGTTGAGTTAGGTAGACAAGTCGGTAAGCCATACGATTGTGGCGGCGGATTTACCCGCAGCCCACAACCACCCGCAATAATATGCCATGCGTATTCTTTTCTTTGGAACCTCCGCCTTTGCCGTGCCGACCTTAGACGCCCTGCACGATGCCGCGCCGCGTCACACCATTAT
>JACMIU010000629.1 GCA_014380985.1 Armatimonadota bacterium
GAGCGGCACTTCGATGATTCGTTCCACGCCCCCCGCACCGAGCAGAACGGGAACGCCGAAGTGGATGCCCGAAACGCCGTATTCGCCCTCAAGGTACGCCGATACCGGCACGACGCGCTTTTTGTCCTTCAGAATCGCCTCGACCATTTGCACGGTCGCCGCCGCCGGGGCGTAGTACGCCGAGCCGGTTTTCAGTAGTCCGACGATTTCGCCGCCTCCTTTTTTCGTGCGCTCCACGATTTGCGCGAGACGCTCCGGCGCGATAAACTGCGTGACCGGGATGCCCGAAATCGTGGTGAACGACGGGAGCGGAACCATTTCGTCGCCGTGTCCGCCCATCAGCATCGCCTGTACATCCTCAACCGACACGCCCGCTTCCTGCGCGATAAACGTGCGGTAGCGTCCGGCATCCAGAATCCCGCCCTGTCCCATGACGCGGTTCTTCGGAAAGCCCGACACCTTGTACGCGAGATACGCCATCGTGTCCATCGGGTTATTCACCACGATGATGTGCGCGTTCGGGGACGTTTTTGCCACCTTCTCGATATTCGACGCGGTGATGTCGGCGTTGATAGCGAGCAGGTCTTCGCGGGTCATGCCCGGCTTGCGCGGCGCGCCCGACGTCAGCACGACCACATCGGAATCGGCGGTTTCGTCGTAGCCGTTCGTGCCGGTGATTTTCACGTCAAAGCCCTCGATGGGCCCGGACTGCAAAAGGTCTAAGCCCTTGCCCTGCGGGATGCCTTCGGCAATGTCCACTAGCACAATGTCGGCTAATTCTTTCGCGGCAATCCAGTGAGCGCAGGTGGAACCGACAAATCCGGCTCCGATAATCGTGACTTTTTTTCGCATAAGTTGCATCTTTCTGTAGGAAACGTTTGGGCGAAACCGCCCCGCGTCTATTGTGCCACACTGCGGCACGTTACGGCAACAGGTCGGCGACACGAACGCTCATGTCGGGCTTCGCGGTTGGCACGGCGGTATCGGCTTCGCCCAGCGTTCGCGGCGCGGGATACGAGCCGTTCTGCGGCGCGGTGAAGATATTCAAGCGTCGTCCGGCAATACCCAGCACCCAGTATTCGGATACACCGGCGCGGGCGTACAGGTCGGCTTTCGTGGTCATGTCGTATTCAAGCGTAGAATCGGAAACTTCGACCAATAAAACCGCCTCGGTTATCGGCAAGTTGCCGGTCGCCATGTACTCTCGAATTGTGCGACCGAAAACGCAAACGTCCGGCTCCGGGTCGCTGTTCGCGGAAATGAAAACCGGGGCTTTCGATATAACGTTGTCGAAACTGAACACACCATAAATCCAGCGAAGCACGTTGTGAACCGCGACAATGTGCGGCATATTTTGGGCATCTGAGTAATCAAGTCTCCTTCAATCAGTTCGTAGCCGGTTCCGGGCTGTTTGCCGAGCGCAATCTGTTTGTTAACTTCGGAAATCGTCCAGCGTTTGGGGGGGCGGGTCTGCGCTGCTGATGTCGGGGTGGGCGGGGCGAGAGTAGCAGGCATAAGTGAAAA
>JACMIU010000630.1 GCA_014380985.1 Armatimonadota bacterium
GACCTCTGGGCTGCTGGGTGGTTGGATGGATCGTCCCCTGCAGAACAAACCCCTACCTGATTTAACCAATGCCTACTACGCCGACGCGGACGGATTCTGAAACGAACGGTAGTTTGTTGACTTGAGATTGCTCCATCGCCGCGTTAAGGGAAAGCGGTCTTGGTTGCACCCGTTTTGACAGGCGAACAGCACTGTAAATCCAAAGCCGACAAAGCACCGCCGATTTACACCAGTTCGGCGTAAATCGGCGCGATGCCGTTTGCGTCCGGTTGCAAAGTCGTTTCCATCGTTTTCGCGTATCCTTTCTCTACGGCGCGTCTTGGAACACCCGCGCCATGTTCACCGTCAAGCCGGGCAGTTCCGGGTCGCCCGCAACGCTCGCCGGGTCATCAAGCGTTTCCACCGGCACGTTGGGGCGATAGACATACACCGTGCGATTGGTGCGGTCAATAAGCCAGCCGAGGCGGACGCCGCACCCGATATACTCGTCCATTTTCTCCTGCGCCTTCGGTAATCGGTCGGACGGGGACATAATCTCTACCACGAAGTCGGGGGCGATGTGCGAGAACGGAATCGTGGGGCTTCGCAGATTCGCCGGTAGCGCGTTCCAGTTCGCGGCGGAAATCCACGCCGCGTCCGGCGAACGCACCGCGCCGTTCGATAAAATAAACCCCGCCGTTGCGCCGAACCCGATTCCCGGCGTTGGCAGGGCGTGGTTCCAGTTTCCTAAATCACCCGATAGTTCCGCGTAGCGACTCGATACCCACGTGTCTATCAGCGGCATCACACAAATATCGCCGTCCTTGGTGCGCTCCATCGGCAAGAGAGGATTACGTCGGGAGAACTCGCAAAACTGTGCGTCGGACAGGTGCGGCGCGTGAATTATCACCTCGCCGTTTGCCGCCACTATGGCTTGCAAATTAATCGTTAGCGTCATGGGTCGCGGTTTCCTTTCGTCCGGGTGTCGTCAGAGTAGTATACCGTGTGCCGACACGCGCCGATTGCCGCCCCCACACTTGTACGGAATTCGTCGCCCCGACGCTTCCGCTATTGACGACCGGGGCAACGTGCCAGCACAATGACAAAACCTATGCAATCGGTTGCAGAGCCGACCAAAAACAAGGGGATTTTATGGTAACCGTGTCTATCCGCGAAGTCGCACAAAAAGCCGGGGTTCCCCGCTCCACCGTGTCGCGGGCGTTGAACCGCGAAGCCGAATCGCTCATCAACCCCAAAACGCGGGCGCGGGTGCGCCTCGCCTCGCAGGAACTCGGTTATATGCCCTCGATGGTAGCGCGGGGCTTGGCGCGAAAACGGATGAACACGCTCGGTATCGTGATGACGCTCGGCGTGTCGTCGCCGAATACATCGCTGCACTATGCCCCCCTGTTCGATGCCGTGGTGCAAGCGTGCCGGACGTACCACCAGAACGTGACGCTGTATGTCGGCGAGGAATGGGAGAACCGCGAAACGAGTTTGCCGTATTTCCGCGACGGGCGGTGCGACGGTTTCGTGTATCTCAGCTTTGGGGCGAAGGGAAACTGAGACTTTGCGACGGGCCCGACGCACGGTGTTTCTGACTACCACCACCGCCGACGAGGAAGTGAACGTTTACCGGCGGTTCGGCTACTTCTACAAGGGCAAAATGTATATGCCGCGCAACTACAGCAAGCCGGATTATTCGGGAAGCAACCAGATTATCGTCGTGCGCCAACCCGATGGCAGCGTAGTCGAGGTGCAACTCGTCATCACGTATCCCGAATACGTGAACGGCAATAAATCGGTGGTGGGCGTGATTCCGCAAATCGGCGACAACGACACGCTCAATGCGCGGCAAAATATCTTCGGCGTCGGCAATCGGTACGGTTCGCACTTCGGCTCCGGCTTGCCCGCGCTCGGCGGGACTCTACGAACCGGCGAACTCAGCGGAAGCGTTTCGATTGACCATGCGCTGAACCTACTTCTGCCGCCGGAGATTTTGAACGGTTCAAGCGGCGGGTATCGCTGGCCCGCCACCAACGCCGACGAGGGCTACGGAGATTCCTATCTCGGCGGCAACACGGCGGCACGAATGGGCTGTTTGCTCGCCCTGCCGCAAACCTTTGACGTGAATCAACTGGCGTCGCCCGAAGCGCGGCGCGTCGCCACCGCCCTCAAGGACTATGGCGGCTATTGCACCGATGGCGCGGCGAACAATGTTTTCCAAATTGCGATGGAGGAATCGGAGTTTAACCACCTGCAAAACAACTACGGAACCGACCCCGACAACGGCACGCCGTGGAGCAACGACCAGCGCACCATCCTGTCCGAACTGCAAATCGTCAACAACAACGGGCCCGACACGATTGGCGGCGGTTATTCGGGCCCTTACAACGGGCAGCACCGCATACGAAACTTGGATCGGCGTACACAACGTCGCGTGGACGCAAACGGGCGGCAACGTCGTCAACACGCGCTACTTCGATGTTAATGGCGCGGTCGGCGACCCCTTTGTCGGCGGCGTGACTTTTAACGGCGTGGCGGTTCCGGTCGGCGTAGTCGCGGTTCCAGAGTCCGGGGCGGGGTATCTCGCGCTTCTCGCCGCGCCCGCGCTTGGCTTCATTGTGCGTCGTCGCCGTGCCTGAAGAAAAAAACGCCCTGCGGGTAACAGAATCTCGACCACAAAATCGTGATTTTGCTACGCAAAACACTGCGCCCCCAGCTTCCTTCAGGAAGCCGGGGGCGTTCCTCATTCCCGCTTTCTCTACAGGTCTTTGTGCCCCGCCGACGGAACCGCTTCTCCCTCCACATTCTCCTTGTGCGCGGCGGTGATCGCGTGACCACCGAACTGACTACGAAGCGCGGCGATAAACTGCCCCGCATACGACGGTTCTTGGCGCGACCGGAAGCGCATCTGAAGCGCGAGCGTGATAACGGGGAGCGGCACGGCGCGGTCGAGCGACTCTTCCACCGTCCATCGCCCGGTTCCGTTGTCGGCAATCTGGTCGCCGATTCCCTCGAACTCCTGCCCGCTTTCAATAAAGGCGCGTTCGGCAAGTTCGAGTAGCCACGAGCGCACCACCGAGCCGTGGTTCCAAACCCCGGTGACTTTGGCGAGGTCAAGGTCAAACTCTTTCGCGCTGTGGAGCAGTTCAAAGCCCTCGGCATACGCTTGAAGCATCCCGTACTCGATACCGTTATGCACCATTTTCGTAAAATGCCCCGCGCCGACCGGGCCCATGCGTTCGTAGCCGGATTCGGTGGCAAGGTCTTTCAGCACCGGTTCCAGCGTCGCGTAGGTTTCCTCCGACGCGCCGACCATCAGGCAATAGCCGTTTTTCAAGCCCCAAACGCCGCCCGATGTGCCGCAGTCGGCGTATTCGATTCCCTTTTCGCCCAGCATTTTGGCGCGGCGTAGGGTGTCCTTGTAGTTGGCGTTGCCGCCGTCCACAATAATATCGCCGGGGGTGGCGGTTTTCAGCAGTTCGTCAATCGCCGAATCGGTAATCGCGCCCGCCGGAACCATCAGCCAGAAGACGCGGGGCGTTTGTTCAAAACACGCGGCAAGGTCGGCTCCGTGTTCCACGGTCTTTTTGATGCCCTGCCCCTCGCTGAGTTCGCGGGTTTGCGCGGACGGGTCGGCTCCGTAGACCGTATGCCCGCGCTCCGCGAGTCGCACCGCCATATTGCCGCCCATTCGTCCCAATCCGATAAATCCGATTTCCATGTTGCCAAGCCTTTCGAGGAAAGAAAATGTTTCGCGGGTAGTCTACCCGACACGGCGGGCAAAACGACAAAGCGTTTCGCTTATGCCGCGAAGGGCGGCACAATTCCTACTCGCCGCGAAGCCTTAGCGACACCTGTCGGACATGGTGCGAGTCGTGGCACTGCGCCAGCACAAGGAGTTCGGCAAGCGTCACATCGCCGATGCCGCCGAGGTGCGCGACTCGGTTCCATGCGTCGGGAAAAAGGGCGCGAAGATCAGCGAGGAGTGCGGCACGACGTTCCGAAAATGCCGCAAGGCTTGCGTTAGCATCGGCGGTCGCGTAGCCGTGCCGATCAGCGCGTTCGTTCAGGTCGGGTCGCGTCAGTTCCGGCGACGGCTCGGTAGCGGTGCGATCGAAACGCTCGCGCCAAACGGTTTCCCAGTC
>JACMIU010000631.1 GCA_014380985.1 Armatimonadota bacterium
CGGTTAAATCAGCGATACGTGGGTACGTCCGGGCGAACTCCTGCGCGTTCAGGTGTTCGTCCGGCGTGTTGACAAGGCGCAGATTTTTAGCGTGGGCGGCGTCGAAAATCACGGCGTATCGCTCCGGTGTGGGGATGTAGCCGATCCAAAAGGTCGGGGTCGGCACTGCTTGCGCCGGGATATGAAACAGGGCGTTCGTCGCCGTTTCGCAAACATCGAAGTCGGCGGGAATTGTGTACACAGTGGCTCCGGCAAGCCGCGCTGCTTGCGTAGACGCCGCGATGTCCCGCGCACTCGCGGACGGTTCTAATTGCTCCACCGCCTCCGCGAGAACGATCACGGCTCCGCCTTGTGGGTTTGTTGAAGATAGAATGCTTCGCCGATGTTCGGCACGTCGGTGCGGGTAAAGCCGCGCCGCAGAAGGACGCGCCGGAGTTTGGGGTTCGGATTTGCACAATGAACCGCGTGAACGATCCATTCTGTTCGCGCAAACCCTTCGCGCTGTGCGTAGCGCGTGACCAACCGAAAAAGCATTGGCAATACGCCTTCACCGCCACCATCCGCGTGTGCCAGTTCGACGGTAAGCGTATCGCCTGACCGTCGAAACTCCGCCAGAAGTCGCGCCGTCCCAATGGACAACACGAGTGGCTTGCCTGTGAAAACAAACGTGGCGAACTGCTCCGGCGCGAACGCTAAAATCTCATTCGGCGTGTACCCCTCGATTGTCACGACAGTACCGTCACTGCTCCTGTTCATTTCGCTCGTGAGCGCATCCGACACGGCTACAAGCCTCGCGCTTGCCAGAAAGTCTGTTGATCGCGGGCGAAGCCGGCGAAGGGACGTGTTTTCCCCGCGTCAATTTCAGCGAACGCTGTCATTTCTTTACCCCACTGTATTATACGGCTTGCGCCGCCGTTTCGGTTGCCGCTATAGATTACCTACTCTACGCCGCCAGTGTTTCCGCGTTCCCTTCGGCGAACCGCCCTAAAGCGCGGTATTTCGCAAAGCGCATCGAAAGCAGTTCTTCTGGTGTTCGCGCCGCGAGTTCCGCTAAGTGCCGCGCCACCGCTTCCCGAATCGCCGCCCCCGCGATGTCCGGCGCACGGTGCGCCCCGCCGAGCGGTTCGGCGATCACTTCGTCTACCAATCCGAGGGCGAGGGCGTCTTTCGCCGTGACGCGCATCGCCGCCGCCGCGTCCGCCCCGCGTGTCGTGTCGCGCCAGATAATCGCCGCGCACCCTTCCGGTGCAATCACCGAATAGATGGAGTGTTCGAGCATCAAAACGCGGTCGGCAACCGCGATTCCGAGTGCGCCTCCCGAACCGCCTTCGCCGATAATCACCGCCACGGTCGGGGTCGGCAAAACCATCATTTCGCGTAGGTTGCGGGCAATCGCTTCCGAAATGCCGCGCTCTTCCGATGGCACGTTTGAGTCCGCGCCGGGGGTGTCCACGAGCGTTACCACGGGGCGATGAAACCGCGCCGCCATCTGCATCAGGCGCAACGCTTTGCGGTAGCCTTCGGGGCGCGGGTAGCCGAAATTGCGTTTTTGCCGCTCTTTCAGGTCGCGCCCTTTTTGCTGACCGAGCAGGACGATAGGCGCACCGCCGAACGACGCGAAGCCGCCGACCATCGCGCCGTCGTCGCCGTGGAGCCGGTCGCCGTGCAGTTCCAGAAAGTCGTCGCAGAGCATCGGCACATAGTCGAGCGTGTAAGGGCGGTCTTTGTGCCGGGCGAGTAGCACCTCGTCCCACGGCGTTAGCCCCAGTTCAAAGAACTCGCGCAGGAGCATATCGCGCTCGGAAGCCATGCTGTCGGCTTCCTGCGTGGCGTCGGTGCGCCCCTCCCGTATAGCGGTGGCGCGAAGCCGGGAAATGTTATCGTCTAACTCGTTGACTAACTGCTCGAAATCAAGAACGCTCATTTTTTTCTCCGCCACGTTACTGCCCCCCGCCGTCTATCGGGGACGATGGCTTGCCGCCAAAAAACGCGAGGCTTCGCGTGAGCGTCGTCGTCATCTCTTTGCGAGGAACCACGCGGTCTACCTTGCCCCATTCCTGCTGAAACTCGGCGGTCTGATAGTTCGGCGGCTCTTTGAACTGCTTCGCTTGCGACGCGACCCGCGCCCCGGCGAACGCTACATACGCTTTCGGCTCGGCGTAAATCACGTCGCCCAGCGCGGCGAACGATGCCCATGCGCCCCCGGTGGTCGGGTGCGTCAGCACGACGATATACGGGGTTCCCGTTTGCGCCATTTGCGCTACGCTTCCCGATGTTTTCGCCATCTGCATCAGCCCGAAAAGCCCCTCCTGCATCCGCGCCCCGCCCGACGCCACAAACACCACGCAAGCCACGCGGTTTGCCATCGCGTAATCGGCGGCACGAACAAACTTTTCGCCGAACACCGACCCCATCGAGCCGCCCATGAACCGGAAGTCTGCGACCAACAGCGACACCGGGAAACCGCCGATAGTCGCCGTGCCGCGCACCATCGTGTCGGAACGCCCGGTGTTTTTCTCGCCTTTTTCCGCTTTCGCTTTGTATTCGGGAAAATCGAGCGGATCAACGGACGACAAATCGCGGTCGTGTTCGGTGAACGAGTTTTCGTCCACGGTGTACGCGATACGTTCGTCGGCGGTCAGAGGGTGATGGTGTCCGCACTTCGAGCAGACTTTCAGATCGCGTTCAAAATCGCGGTTGTACAAAATCGCGCCACATTCGGCGCACTTGATAAAGGAGCCAACCGGAACCGCCGCTTGCGCTTCGGCGACGCGCTTTTTTTCGTGTTCGGGGACTATTGCGGAGCCTTCGTTGCCGGATCGTCGGGTAAACCATGCCATATTACGTTTATATCTTTCGCGGGCGGGGGAGGCAAACCAAAACCGGTACGCCTCCCGTAGCCTTCGCATTATACCGCGCCCGGCAAACGGTTCACGGGGCGGAAGTGAACGAGTACGGCTTGCGTTCTTGTTTGCCGTCCTCGCCGGGGAGCAACGCCCCGGCGGTTTCGAGGCGGTAGGTATCGGCTACCGGTTCGTACAGAAGCGGCGCACCCGTGAACGGGTCGGTGACGAGGTTTGGCGGCAGGCGCAGTTCGTCCAGCGTTTTCGGCAACCGGTCGTTTTCCCACCGGTAGGCGCGAATCGCCGCATGGACGCCGAGCAGTTGGTTTGACACGCGGTTTTCCACCGGTTGCCGCCCGGCGAAATTAGCGTCCGGTACTATCGAATCGCGCAGATACAACGTAATTGGGTGAAATCGGTCTTTTTCGCCGGGCGGGGTCAAAAGAGTTATCGTCTTCGTGGGATCGGCTTGCAGGGCGGCGGCGCGGTCGTAGTACGCGGCGATAGCGTCGGGCATTTCGCGGTTTACCCGTGCCATCAGGTCGGGCGACTCGCGCAAGGCTTCGGCATATTCTCTCGCTGTGTCGGGTGTGCCTTCTTCCTCTTCTCCCTCCAGAAAGCCGAACTGCTCCGCTAACAGTTCCGGGTCACCGTGTATCTTTTGCCATCCTGCCAACGTGAGTTTGCGCTCGCCTCCCAGTGCCGCAATCGCCGGGTCGGGCGCGTTCGCACGGTTTTGGGCAAATGTCAATAATCGCTGTGCGTCGCGCATCGTCCAAGCATCGCGCAGTTTTACCAGCGGGGCAAGCACGATTCGTTCCAGCGACCAGCCAGTTGCGCCGGACAAGACGCTCACGGCTTTGAGTGTGTCCACGTAGCGCAGGAACGCGGTCGCGTCGGACACCACACTCGCCCCGTCGCCGTCCGCCATGCCGACATAGACGCGGGTAGCGATGAGTCGTGCCAACGAACGTGGGTACGTCATCGTCACCGATACCGGTGTTTCTTCGCTCACCGACAGGACAATGGGCTTACGCAAACCCTGCCGAATCAAAGACAACGCGCCGCGACACGCCGGGTCGGACAGATACGCCCGCTTCTTGGTCAGTGTAAACACTCTTTCGGGTGGGTAGGGAGCTTTGGCGGCTTTGAGCCGTTCCATAGCGCGGACGATTTCCTCGAAGCCGTTTTTGCCGGTCGGTTTCGGGAACGTTTGCGTGAACAGGGACGCCGGTGTGGGCGGCGCGGCATCCTGCGCGTTGGCAGTGGACACCGCGCCGAACATGGGCGCGAGGGTAGCGAGAAGAAATCGGCGGGTCATTGCTAAAACCGACACGCCGGGCGCGAGAAATGTTGCGCCCGGTGCGAAACGCTATTCGGTCGGCGTGTTGATAGGAACATACAGCAGGTCGCCGACTCTCGCGCCGCTACGGGCTAAATCGCCGCGCTTGACCATCAGCACGTATTTGACCGGAACCGACGAAATCGCAAGGTTTCGCTGAAACGCGCCGATGGTCGTAATATCCACGATGCGCCCAACGCCCTCGCCAACGCCGACGGCGTACACCACGTCTAAATCAATCAAGGTGTTGCGCCCGCTAAACGCCAGCGTTCGGTTGTCGGGATACACAAACACCATGCCACGCGGCGGGGCGGTGGGTGCGGCAAGCAGTTCGTCGTTCGTCACGAACGACAGGGCTTCGTCGCGCTGGCTCGGCGTCAGGGCGCGGTAGACTTGGAACGACGTGTCGGGGGTGCTGGGAACCCGTGCGAAAACCGTGATGCGAATCATGCTCGAAAGCGGGTTCGACCGCGACGACGAGTTGATCGCCGGTTTTTCGTCCTCGTCGTAATTGCCCCCGCACCCGGCGACGGAGAGACCGGCGGCAAGCACGGCGGCGGCACACCGCCCGAAGTTAAAGAGTGTTTTGGATAGCGTCATATCGTCCTCAAGAGTTCCCGATTGGCAAGAAAGCGTTCTGCTTGCCATTGTACCCGTTTTTGTGCGTTTCGGTCAAAGCACTATCGGAACGCGCTTGCCGGTCGCCGCGGATTCAATCGCCGCAAAGACCATCGCAAGGCTTTTAATATTGTCGTGGCACTCGCCCATCGGCGTTTGCCCGGTCGCAAGGGCGTTCACGAAGTCACGCAGACTCCCCGCGATTCCGCCGGGGATTCCTTTTGCAACCTCCGCCGTTTCCGGTTCGGATAGTTTGCTGTTGAAACCGTCCGGCGCGGCGACGGTTTGCACCACGGGCGCGGCGTGACCGTCCCATTTCGCGGTTCCCATCGCGCCCACGGTACGCCAGTCGCACTCCCACGACGACGTTAAGCCTTCCGCGCACCACGATCCGCGATAGGTGAATCGTACACTGTCCGCCATTTCAAACAACGCGGTCGCGCAAGCGTCGCCCTTGTACCACGACCACGACGGGTTAAACTCCTCGCAGTAGACCGAAACCGGCGCGGTGTCGCCAAGCAAGTACCGCGCCGCGTCGAACGTGTGAATCGCCATATCGAGGAGAAGCACGTTATCCATTTCATCGCGGAACCCGCCGAAATGCGGGGCGAGGTAAAAATCGGCGTTCAGGATGCCGACCGCGCCGATTTGTTCAATCAGCGCACGGTAGGCGTGAAGCCGTGCGTCGTACCGCCTACTCTGGCTGACCATGTACAGTTTGCCGCTTTTCTCCGATGCCGCCACCATCTCCCGCGCCGCTTCCATGCTGTGCGCCATCGGCTTCTCGCCCAGAACCGGCACACCCGCGTTCAATGCGGTTATCGTAATATCGCGGTGCGCTTCGGGAATCGTCACGTCAATCACGAAGTCGGGTCTGACATCGGCGAGCAACTGCGCGAAATCGGTTCCGGTGGCGACGCCCGGTAGCCCCAGTTCTTCCGCCGCCTCACCCGCCGCGCCGGGGCGCAAATCCACCCACCCGGCGAGCGTCGCCGCGTCCGCGTTGTCCCGCAGGTTCCGTCCCCACGTTTTGCCCATTCCGCCCGCGCCGACCAGCAGGGCGCGTGGTGTATCGCTCATACCATGTTCCTCGTTTATCGTGAAAAAATCGCGCCGGTCGGTTTCATCCGTCGCTGCTACCGGTGTTGTTCGACGCTTGCGGCGCGAACTCCTGCGCGGCAAACCGACGGTAAAATTGTGTCCACCCCCACAGACAAATTAAGCCCGCCGCGATGCCGCCGACCACATCCGACAGAAAATGCCCGCCCAAATAGACACGGCTATAGCAAATCGCCAGTGCCACAACCACCGCCGCCGCAATCAGAACGTGCCGCGCCCGGCGCGTTCGCACGTGAATCGCTATCAGCACGGCTAAAAATCCGAAGAAAAGCGTTGCCGCTTGCGCGTGACCGCTCGGAAACGACGACCCTTGCGCCGCGAGAATCACCAGCACGTGGTCGTCCACTCCGGGGCGAGGACGGTTGAACAACGCTTTGACGGCGATATTGATGGCATGACCGGCCACGGTGAGCGGGAATAAAATCGCCCCGACCGGTCGGCGCGTGCGCCATAGCCAAACGCCCACGGGAAGCGACAAAATCAGTAGCCCGCCGCCCGTGCCAAGCGCGGTCAGCCCTTCGCAAAGCGTCGTCAAAAGGGGCGTGTCGGCGCGTTGGACGAAGCGCGAAACGTCAGCGTCCCACTGCCGCGACTGCGGCAGTTTGATGAAAAATGTCAAACAGGCGAACAGCGCAAAGAGGAGCGTGACCGCGATAACGCCGCGCCGCAACCGAAGCCATGCCGCGATTGCCGCCATCCGCCCGCGCCGCGCCGTGTTCGCCGTTTCCGTCACCATTTGCTTGCTACAACCGCTCCATCAGCACACAAAGCGCACCGGGCGCACAGTCAATCGTGACCGGTGCGATTCCGATTACCGAATCGTCGCAGTGAACGTTCATTTTGTGCCGCGATTCAATCCGTACCTGCTTCGCCTTCAACTGTTGCACTTTCGGGAGCGACCGGTGCAACTGCTTTCGCATCGCGTTGAAGTAGGGGAGCAGTTCGCCACGCGACAAATCGCCGACAATCACCACGTCCAAAAAGCCGTCTGTAAGTTTCGCTTCGGGGGCGACCGGAATCGCGTAGCCCATGCGAAACGAGTTGGCGACCTCGCACATCACGGCGCGTTCGATGTGTAATTCGTTGTCAATAAACAGGTTGACGCGCCGCGCCCGCGCCGACAAAAACACGCGAAACAACGTGTAGAACGCATGGAGAATGTTTTTGTCGGTCGGCTTTTGCAAGGTCATGGCGTCCGCGAACAAGCCGACTCCCGCCGATTCGGTGAAATATAAATCGCCGACGCGCCCCAAATCTATCGGGCGCACCACGCCTTCGCCCAGAACGCGAAGCGCGGAAGGAATATCGAGCGGCAGTTTCAAGGCGTTGGCGAAATTGTTGGCGGTTCCCTGCGGCACGATACCGAGGGCGACCCCGGTTCCCGCCAGCACCTGCACCGCGCAAGCGATCGTGCCGTCGCCGCCCGCGACCGCAACACGCTTGGTTCCACCCGCGACCAATCGGCGCAGGGTTTGCGTGGTGTCGTCCGGCGACTTGGTGGCGATAACCTCCACCCCAACACCGTTTTCGGCGGCAAGGCGCGTCAATTCGTCCGCGCCCGCCGTGGTGTGGAGTGCGCCCGCTTTGTCGTTCATCAGAAGCGGAATCGGTGCGGAATCGGTTTTGCTATCGTCCACCGGTTGCCACCGTGTGTAGAGTTCTCATATATCGCCGTTGTTCCCACAAGCGGGGGAACGGCAAACTAAACAGGATTTTGTCAGCGAAGTGCGGAATCGGTTGTTTGTGACCACCGCCCCCATTGCCCCGACCGACCGCGACGATTCGCGCCGCGACTACGCCGATGTTGTCCGCGCTCTCGGCACTCTCGCGGTGGTGATGATTCATGTCGCGGGCGGCGGCGTCGCTCTTTTCGATACCGGCGGGGATCGTGCGGCATGGTGGGTTTACAACGTCGCCGACTCCGCCTGTCGCTGGGCGGTGCCGGTTTTCGTTATGCTCAGCGGCGCGTTACTACTCGATCCGGCGAAAACACACGAAGGCACTGGGCGGTTTTATCGGAAGCGGTTGGCGCGGATTGCCCCGCCCCTTTTTTTCTGGTCGGCGTTCTACCTGTGGCTTCGCTGGTTCCTGCCCGGCCATATCCCGTTTCCGGCTACGCCCGAACAGGCACTAAAGACGTTCCTATTCGCAAACCCGTACTACCACCTCTACTTTCTGTTCGTGATGATCACCGTCTACGTCTTCACTCCCGCTCTTCGCCGAATCACGGGTAGTAGCGACACGGCGACGGTGCGCGGCTACGCATTTGTGGCTCTCCTATTCGCCTGCGGGGATACGCTGGTGCGAAGCCGGTACGCTTTCCCGTCCAACGTGTTCGCTATGGGCGTGCCGTATCTGGGATATTTCCTGCTCGGCTACAGCCTCCGTAACGGGGCAACAATGAACCGCACCCGGTGGCTTTGCGGAGTGGGGTTGGTCGCGTCGGTAGCGGTCACGGCGATAGGCACGGCTTGGACGATGTCCCATTGGCACGGCGCGATGCGGCAGTACCTGTATAACTTCTTCAGTCCTACCGCTTGCGTGATGGCGGTTTGCGTCTTCGCCCTGCTGGCGGGGGCAACGTACACGTCGCCGATAGCAAGAACACTGCGCCCCGTGACGCGGCTTCTCAGCGACACCAGTTTCGGCGTCTACCTCGTTCATCCCCTCCTGCTTTTGCTGGCGCAACGCCAAGGCTTCGGAGCGGAGCGTATGGCGTGGTGGCTGTACCTGCCCGGTGTCACTGCTTGCGTTCTGGTGGCAAGCATCGTACTGACGCGCCTTTTTCAAGCCACACGTGTCACCCGCCCTTTAGTGGGTTAAGCCTACGTCACGGCTTCTCCCAAACAATATCGAACGCCGCGTGAAACGTGTCGTCCGGCAATACTTTTGCGTGACCGTCCGCGAACAGCGACCCGTAGCGGCGCGGCGCGTTCCATCCGCCGTGCCATCGCCCCGTGCCGTCGTAGAGCATCACGATCTGCGACGCGCTCCGCTCCTCGTGCGGCGGCTCGGCGTTCCACGCCTGAACCGCCGACATCGGTCTTTGGTCTAAAGCAAGACTGGTAAAATAGTAATAACTGTTGCCGTACTTGTCGAACGACGACGGGCGTGTGTCGAAGTCTTGGCTTTCCGAGCGTCCGCCGCGCTCGAAGCCGGTATCGGCGGGGCAACCCCAGATCGCCTTGTTTTCTGTGTACGGATTCAGCCGGTCGGGAAGCGGTTTCAGTTCCTTCACCGCGTCGTATTCCGGCGAGCCGAGCCACGAATCGGGGAAGAAAATATCAATCGCGTCGCCGCCGAGGGGAAACAGGTCGTCGTAATCTTCGGCGTACATTAGGCTTGCCACGCCGATCTGTCGTAGGTTCGAGACGCAGGAAACTTCCCGCGCCTTGCCCCGTGCCGACGCGAATACGGGAAAAATAAGGGCGGCGAGTAGGGCGATAATGGCGATGACGACTAACAGTTCGACGAGAGTAAAAGCGGTACGCTCACGGCACGGGTAGGGCATGGGTGATTCCTTTGCTGATTAGACGCGCCACGCAAGAATCGGTTACGGCTTTGCGAGGGAATCTTCGGGCGCGTCGCCGAAAAGCCGGATAACCGCCTGACCGATAATGCGAACGTGGTGGGTAGGAGGTTTCTCCTGCAATAATTCTCAGATTTAACGATTCCCCTGATGTTCTTCGTTTGCTTGCGTGGTTGATCGGGTTCCTGCCCGCAGTTTTCTCAGGATACTTCTTGCTCCCGGTGCCAAAACGGTATCGCTTTTTGCTACCTTTTCAAAAAGAGGAATCGCCTCGTCATACTGCTTGTTTATCACCAAGGAGCCAGCGTACATATCGGTATAAACCGGGTTACCCGGTTCCATAAAGTATAGGCGTTTTGCGTAATGAAGCGAAACCCGATTTGCTTTTCGTCGTTCTTCCATAGATCCGGTGCGAACAGTACGAACCACTTTTTTGTTAGCATCCATATACATAGTTTGTAACGCTTTGGTGTCGTTTGGATTTTTTTGTAACGTCTGCTTTGCCTTCGAGACCGTTCCGTAACTCTTGTAGTTGTCCATGAAAAGTTCGGCTTTCATCGCGGATGTGAGCCAAACTCCTCCACTGACTACGCAACAAAAGCCAAACATTAAGAAGATGTAGAAAAGTGGTTTTTTGTTCGCCGTTCTTGTTTCGCGTGCCATAATTACCTTCCGTTATTGTAGGGTAAACGCTCCCGGTCGCGTTTCGGTTACGGATCCTGCCGCGAACTTTTTTCGCGCTTTTTCTTTGGGATTGCCGCAGTGTATGGTATTCCCCCGAAGTGAGCAATAAATGGCTTCTCGGATGCCAAAGTGTCCGTCTCCGTCCCCGCACACGAAATGCGGTAAAATACCCGTTGAAAATGAATACACCCGACCCGTTTGACGACGACTTGACCGAAGAACCCAACACCGATACCGGCGCACTCAACGATGCCCCCGCCGATAGCAACCACAACGCCGATTGGCGCGAAGCCGCGATGAACGACGCCCTCAGCGTCGAAGCGCGGCGCGGACAGTCCGAACGCCTTTTGCGCCGGATTGTGCGCGAACGGTTGCCCGGTTCTGCCGTGCTGTCCGTGTACCCGGAGCGGTTGCATCTTCTGTCATGGCTCAAGGAATCGTGCCAGAACTTCGCGTCGTGCCTCGCCGGAACGTCGGAGTACGAATCGGTCAACGAGCGCGAAACGTACTGGGCATACATGGGCTGGTACACCGCCGATTGGAACGGTGACACGTTCGAGGTGATTCTGACGCCCGACTACGACCTGAACGGTGACACATTAGTTGTCGGTGCGGACGGGGCGAGGGTTCGCGCCTTTTGCGACGCGCTGATTAAAGCGACCGATGGTCCCCTCGGTCGGTGTCTGCGCTACACCGAAGGGTGGGAGTCCGCGCTGGACATGGACGCCGAAATCGGCAAAATCACGTGGGACGACCTTGTTTTGCCGGAGAAACTATTAGCCGGAGTGCGAGACGCGGTGGAAGGCTGGGCGAAATCGCGGGAAACGTACTCGGCGTTCGGGTTCGCGTGGCGGCGCGGGGTGCTTTTGGTGGGCCCGCCCGGCACGGGCAAAACGATGATCTGCAAAGCCGCCGCCGCCGCGCTTCCCGATTTGCCGTTTTTATATGTGCGCGATCTGCGTGAGGACGACCGCAAGGAGGCGATACAGGCGATTTTCAAACGCGCTCGCAAACTCGCGCCCTGCTTGCTCGCTCTCGAAGATATGGATACGCTGATTACACCGGACAACCGCACCGTGTTTTTGAATGAATTGGACGGCTTTGCGTCGAATGACGGTATAATGCTGATTGCGTCGAGCAATCACCCGCAGAAGATTGACGAGGCATTTTTGAAGCGTCCGTCGCGCTTTGACCGTGTGTTCGTTATCGGGTTGCCCGCCGCCGCCGAACGCGCCGAGTTTTGCCGCCGCGTGCTTTCGCGGTCGCAACTGTCCGAGCGGTTGTCACCGGAGTTCGACGTGAACGCCCTCGCGCAGAAAATCGCCGACAAGTCCGACGGGTTCACGCCCGCATACCTGAAAGAGGCACTAACCGCCGGGGCGTTGACGCTCGCGCAGGAAGGTGTGACCGTGCTGGACGAACGCTACGCCGACGCGGTTTTGGCTCAGGTGGACGAACTGCGGCAAACGTTGCGTAAACTTAAAGACCCCGCCGCGCTCGCCGAGATGACGGCGGGCGAAGGCTCTATCGGGCTTTTGCGCCGATAAAATCCTATGGAAAAATCTATGTTGCAACACGAGTATGAACCCAGCCACGAAGAGAAGATCGGCGTGTCCAAGTCAGTGCGGATTCCGCTCGAATGTGCGCCCACCGACCGCATCGGCGGCGAATGGCGCGATCAAGCCATGCGTGAGGTGCTGACGCACCCGTCGCCGATGAACTCGCACCTGTCGAGCCACATTGTCTTGGCGGCGGTGCGCGACCAGAACAAAGCCGGGGCGACCGTGATGGCGGAACGCGCCGCATTGCTCCGCTTCCTGATGCACGACATGACCGACGTGCGCCCGCTAATCGAGCATTCGCTCGGCTACGCGCCTGATTCGCAAGGTCGGTCGGCGGCGACACTTGCCCTCGGCTGGTTCGGCGGCGAATGGGAAGGGGAGCGTATCGAGTTTGTGTTTTTGCCGCACGGGGGTGGGCCGTGTGTTGCGGTTGCCGAAAGCGTCCCGGTTTTACACCGCTTTCTGGGAGCCGTCGCCGACCGCGTTCAGCGTCCGCTCGGTCGCGCCCTGCGTTTTACCGGCACGTGGGAGTCGGCAACCGACCTTGACGCCGAAATCGGACGCACGACGTGGGACGATATTGTTCTTGCGCCGTCCCTGATTGCCGATGTGCGCCGCGCCGTGGAAAGTTTCGCCAACCATAAAGGCGCGTTTGAGCGGTTCGGGTTCGCGTGGCGTCGTGGCATCCTGTTCATCGGACCCCCCGGAACCGGAAAAACGATGCTTTGCAAGGCGATTGCCGCCGCCCTGCCCGAACTACCGTTTCTGTATGTGCAGGATTTGACGCGAAACGCCGGGGCGATAGCGATGAGTTTCGAGCGGGCGCGTCGCCTCGCCCCGTGTATTCTGGTGTTTGAAGATATTGACGGGTTGGTTTCCGACGGAATGCGAACGCAGTTTTTGAACGAATTGGACGGCTTCGCGTCGAACGAAGGCATTCTGGTGGTCGCGTCGTCGAACCATCCCGAACGCATTGACGAAGCGTTGCTGAAACGCCCGTCGCGCTTTGACCGCGTGTACCATATCGGGCTACCGGAGCGCGGCGAACGCGCCGAGTTTTGCCGCCGAACATTGCGCCGCCTCCTGCCCGTCACGTCTCTAACCGACGAGCAGACCGCGCAAATCGAGCGATTGTCCCAGCAACTCGCTGATAAATCCGAAGGCTTCACGCCCGCGTATCTGAAGGAAGCGTTGCTATCTACGGTGCTTGCGTTTATCGGTGAAAACGACGACGCGGTAATCGCCTTAGATGCCGACTTCGCCGCCCACGCGATTGCCGAAGTCGAGACCCTGCGCGAGCATTTGCGAAAAATGCGGAATCCGAACGCACTTAGCGAAATCTCTGGCACGTCCGCCGCCCCGATGGGACTGCGCCGTGCTCAAGCCAGCGATTAGCGTTTTAGCAAACTGCTCCGATGGGGCGATACTGCGCGGTAATGAACACTTTTATGAAAAACGGCTACCTTGACACCCTCCCCGCGATAGCCAACGCCGATTGGCGCGGCGATTGTTTATCCGAGTCGCTACGCGGACACAACAACGCCGAATACGACGACGCTCTGCTTCGCACGGTGCGCCGTGTCCGCCCGCAATCGCACACACTTTTTCTAACCGGCGACCGTGAGCAGGTGCTTGCCTTTTTGCGGCAGGAAGTCGCCGACCTGCGCGAACTGGCTCCGACTACCGAACGGTTCAACAACGACGTTTCCGACGCGGTTCAGGTGTTTATCGGATGGTGGGGCGGAAGTTGGCGCGGCGCGGCAATCGAAATCGTTTTCTCGCCGACGTGGTACGGGAGCGGTTCTACACTTCTTTTGGGCGACGACGCGGCGCGGGTTCGGGAGTTCGCGTTTGCCATGAACGATTTCGCCGAACGTCCCCAAGGGCGCACCCTGCTCTATTCGGGGTCGTGGACGAACGCGCCGGAGATTGACGCCGAAATCGGCAAAATCGCTTGGGACGATATTGTTTTGCCCGATACGCTGATTGCCGAGGTTCGCGCCACCGTGGAAGGATGGGCGACCGGCAAGGCGATGTACGAGGCGATGGGCTTCTCGTGGCGACGCGGCATTCTTTTGGTGGGCCCGCCCGGCACGGGCAAAACCATGATTGGCAAAGCGGTCGCTGCACAACTGCCGGAACTGCCGTTTTTGTATGTGCGCGATCTGCGGAACCACGGACAACAGGACGCGGTGAGTTTGATTTTTCGCCGCGCCCGCAAACTCGCGCCGTGCATTCTGGTCTTGGAGGACGTGGATACGCTGATTACCCCGGCGAACCGCTCGGTGCTTTTGAACGAAATGGACGGCTTCAAGTCGAACGAGGGCATTCTCATCATCGCCTCCACGAACCATCCGCACCTGATTGACGAAGCGTTTTTGAAACGTCCGTCGCGCTTTGATCGCGTGTTTCACATCGGCTTGCCGGAAGGGGCGGAACGCGCCGCATTCTGTCGCCGGGTGCTTTCGCGTTCGGCGTTCGCGTCGCGGCTTGCCCCCGGTTTCGATACCGAGGGCTTGATTGCGAAAATCGTGGATAAGTCGAAAGGCTTCACGCCTGCGTACTTAAAAGAGGCACTAACGGGGGCGGCACTCGCGCTTGCCCATACGGGAAACGCCGACGTGCTTGACGAACGCTACACGGCGGCGGTGCTGGCGCAGGTGGACGAACTGAAGAAAACGATGCGCCGGTTGAAAGACCCTGCCGCGCTTGCCGAAATGACCACGGGCGGCGACGGCATCGGCTACCGGCGCGGCACGGACGACTGAGAGGGACGGACGCTGAAGCGTCCGCGCTACCGCTCAAGGCGCACCACGGCAACGCCCGTTTCGCGCAGATGAATCAATTGTTTCAGCGCGTCACGGGCGTCGTCACGGTTTTCGTAGTAGCCGAGCATCACGGTTTTGCCGGACAGGTCGGCTTTTAATGCCGCCCCGCTTCCGGTAGATTCGACGTACATCCGCGAAACGTGGTCGGAGTTGATACAGTTGGCTTCGTGTTCTAAATATATCCACATAGTCGGTTCATTCGTGCTACAAACGCCGCGAAATTATCTACAAAAACGCCAGCAGAAGCGCAATCGCCGCCAAGACGAACAGCAATACCGCCAGTTGCAGGTTGCCGCGCTGACGGTTGTGCCGGGTATCGCGCTCGTTTTCCGCGCCCGCTAGGGCGGTGCGGGCTTCGTAAAGCGTGACTTGCTCATCAGATATGGCTTGCGGGTCAATGCCCTGCGACCGCAGAACGCTCCCCTCTTCTTCGAGCAGTGCGGCGGCGCGTTCGGTGACTTCGCCCGCTTGAAACGCGGCGTCGCGGGTTTGCACAAAAATCGCCTCGTACTGCTCCATTTCGCGGAGCAGGGCGTTCTCCAAATCGTCGTTGTCGCGGGAGCGGGCTTGCTTGGCGTTTTCCCGCAAGGAGTTGACGCGCTTCGCGGCGTCGTTTTGCATCTGCCGCAGGTTGTCCCGTTGCACCAGTGCCTGACGCACAAAACGGCGATTGACCGCGTGACGAACGGCGCGTTCGGCGGGCGGCACGTGGGCGATACTGCCGGTGTTCACCTCAACCAGCGATGCGAACAGCGAACGCTGTACCTGCATCGTGTTCCACTGCGCCTTGAGAAGCATCGCCTCGGCGGTGCGCTGACGCAAGCGTTCTTCCTCGGATTTAATTTTCGCCTTGACGGAATCGGCAACGGCTTTCGCTTCCTCCCACCGCGCCCGTGTTTCGGTAAGCGACGCTTCCTCGCTCACGGCGTCGCGGCGCAGGGCATCGGCTTCTTTGGCATCGCCCCGCGCTTCGGCGAGGTCGGCTTTCTCATGAAGCGTTGCGGCTCTCCGCTCTAAATCCTTGACCAGCTGCTCCAACTTATTTTTCTCGGTAATCACCTGTACGGCGCGTTCGCGGTTGCGGGCGAACATTTCCTGCATCTCGCGTTGCGCTTGCTCCAGCAGGGCATTGGGATCGAAATCGTCGTCGGTCGGTTGCCCGGTGCTTGGCGTATCGCCGATTAGTTTTTGCCAAAAGTTCATAGTCTTTGTCCTGCCGTGTTTAGAAAAAATCGTACCGACTCGCGTCCGTCGTCGCCTAAATCGTGGGAATACTTGTTGACATACAAGCCAATGTGCGCCTCAATCACGCCGTCCGACAGGTCGCTCGCGTACCGTCGGCACAAATCAAGCGCGTCGGCGCGGTTCGCATCCGCCCATTCCAGCGAGTCCCGCACCGCGTCCGTTATCTGCGCTATCGTGTCCGCGCCGAGGTCGCGCCGTGCGGCAATCGCGCCGAGCGGAATGGCGTAACCGGTTTCGTTTTCCCAGTGTTCGCCTAAATCGCGCACGAGCGTCAAACCATCCGCCGCGTAGGTAAACCGCTTTTCATGGATAACGACCCCTTGCGCCCCCGGTTGGTTGCACAGGGCATCGTAGAGCCGGTCGAACGGCAGGTAGCGTTTGCGCGTACCCGTTTGCCGTAGGTAGAAATCGAGCAGAAAGTTCGCCGTTGTCCACTCCCCCGGCACGAGTATTTCGCGCTTAGGATCGAAGCCGTCCGCCGCGCCGTTCGTGAGAAGCAGGGGTCCCACGCCCCGCCCTAACGCCCCGCCGCACGGAAGCAGTTCGTAGCCCGCGGTGACACGGGGATAATTGCCGTAGGAGATTTTGCAGACCGCGATTTCGCCGCTTGCCGAAAGCGTGTTGAGCGTTTCCACGTCCTCGAACGCCACCGGGTCAAACGTGATGCCGTGCGCGTCCGATTTGCCGAGAAGCAAGCCGGAAAAAATATACACGTCGTTTGGGCAGGGCGAGATACCGAGACTGATGGTCATATCAACTTCTACGCGCCCGCGCCGCGAAGTATTCCCGCAGGTTCTTGATGGCGAGGACGATATTTTCGGGGCGCATATCGCGTTCAGCGGAAAAATTGCTGATGGCGCGAATCTCGCCCACGGGTATATTGCATACCTGCCCGATTTGCGCCACCGCCGCGCCCTCCATGGTCTCGAAACTTGCGCCAGTGCGGGCAAACCGCGCCGCGCCGGTCGCGTCGGTTCCGGTGCAAGCGTTCACCGTCGCGCCGCGGGCGACGCGCACACCGGGCAACACCAGTTCGGGCGGGGCGACGGTCGGGTACGGCTCCGCATACGCCAAGCCCCACGGCGTTTCGGACAGCGGCAGAAAGCCCGGCGCGGTCGGCAACTCCATGCCGAGGTCGGCGTAAACCTCGCCGTCCGCAATTACGATGTCGCCAATCGCCAAACCGCTACTGGGGTACGCGCCCGCGATGCCGATATTGATGATGCGCGAATAATTGCCCGCCAGCACTTTCGGGAGTAGGTTCGCAAACGTTTCCGGGATGCCGACGCCCGATACGAGCGTTTCGCAGTTCGGGAAAACGTCCGCGTTCCACGTGGAAAGTTCGCCATCGGTTGCCGCGCAGATAAGCCACATAGCACCATTGTAGCACACGCCCGTGAAAAATCCGGTGTCCTTTAATCCTAAGTCTCCATAGTGAGGAACGTGCTTTCACCGATTATGCTACAATGGCGTGAGAGGAAACAACATGGTCATCGAGTTCGTTAAGGGAGAATCCAGTAGCAATAAGCGCGATGTGGTTCGGATCATTCGCACGGACGGAACCACGGCATACACGTATCTGCATCCTTACTTCCCGTTGCACGATCTGTTACATTACGTGGTGGAAACCGAACTTGAGTTGCATGAATCATTCTGGGGATTGCTCGCACGAGGATGGCACTTTGACGACTTCGCCACGAAAAACCCCGCTACCGGCAAGTTGCTAAAAATACAGCCGGAACAGGCGTTGGCGGTGGAGGAATTGGTTGGCTTTCTGCAACTGGCCGAGACTGGGAGCGTATCCCGCGACCCTGCCGACTTACAAAGATTGATGGGTGAACAATCGTGGGTAGCGAAGATCTCACCTATGGGAATCATAACATCGGAATCTATCGGTGCGATACAAAACCGCTTCGCCGCGCTTCGTAAGGAATGGACGGCGATTGCCTCCGGTGATGTGCTAAAACTCGTATTCCCCTATCACCACCCGGCAATAGAGACGATACTTTATTGACACAAACCTATCCGGCTTCATTGCCACCGAACAGCGACAACTGCGGGCGCGGCGGGTCCGGTTTCGCGGGGACATCTAAGCCACGCGGCGGCAAGCCCTTCGCCAAACGCTCGGTGGACGCCCGGCGGCGTCCTTCGTCGGTTGCTAAGAAGGCACGGGCAGCGGGTGCAAGGGTTTTGAACGCGGCGCGGGCGCGGCCACTCGCCGCCGCTATATCTACCAGCGGCGCGGGATAATCCGACGCGCCGTAACGGTCGCGGTCGGTGGCAGAGAGCAGGTGCGGCGTCGCCCGTTGCGGCATCGGAACCCCCGCGAGTTCCGGCACATACGCCGCAACGAACAAACCGTGTTCGTCATGCTCGTAAAACTGCTTGGTCGGGTCATAAAGCCGGTTCGCGTGGTGTCCGACCGTGCCGCTTTGCATTTGCCACTGCTGGGAATTGATGCCGGTGTCGAAATCAATCAGGCATTTTTGAAACCATTCCGCGCCGTGTTGCCACGGTTGCCAGAAGTGATACGACCAGACCGATGCCACCATCGCCCGCATCCGAAAGTTCAGAAAGCCGGTTTCCGCGAGGCTACGCATCGAAGCGTCCACGAGCGGAAAGCCGGTACGTCCCGCTTTCCATGCTTCTAACAGGTCGGTGTCCAAATCCTGCCGGATTTGGTCGTAGACCGGGTTGATATTCTCGAACTGTGCTTCTTTCCAGTCGCGTTGTTTTTGCGTGAAGTGGTCGCGCCACACGATGCGCGAGTGCCACTGCTCACGGTGCAGACAGCCCGGCTTGGCGTCCTGCCCCGCCCACGACGCTTGCGCCACGACACGCGACGAAAGGCAACCAAACGATAATGGAGCCGACAGCCGCGACGATAGCCCACGTTCGCACGCCCTTGGGTCGCCGACGTTGCGCCGGTAGGATTCGACGTTTCCGCCGCGCTTCAGGAACGTTTGCAAACGCACCGTCGCCCACGATTCGCCGCCCGGTGTGACGCGGTGCATCGCGGACGGGGGTAGCCCCAATTCGGCGAGGGTCGGGACGCCGAGTGTCGCCACGTTTGCGGGGACGCACACGCGCTCCGGCGCGGACAGAACAGGCGAACGAAGCGCGGTTTCCCACTTCGCTGCCCAACCGGCGCGGGCATCCGCGCCTTCAAACACGCCGCGCCCCTCGGCAACGGGAACCAGTTCAAGGTGCGGCAGGTGCGCGGCAAGTCCCGCGTCGCGCTCGCGCCCATAAATACGGTCGGTGTCCACGTGGTAGTAGACGCGAGTCGCCCCGGTTTCGCGGCACAACCGGGCGATTTCCTCGTGCGCCACGCCGCGCCGCGTAACCAAGTAGCCGCTGCATTTTCGCAAGGACATATCGAGGTCGGTCAGCGATTCGATCATGTACTGGACGCGCCCGGAACCGGTGAGCGGGTGCGACAAAATGCCGCTGTCGAACACGAACATCGGCACGATTTGCGCGTTCTCGCTGATGGCTCGGCACAGTGCCGGATGGTCGGACAGGCGCAAATCGCGGCGAAACCAGACGATAGCAGGGGGGGCGGTAAACACTTGTTTTAGACGATTTTCCGCCCCTCCCGGTTCCACGTTATGCCGCGTTCGCGGTTTCTTTTTCGTGCCGATACTCGGCGATATGATCGTACACCGCGTCGGGGAACGTCAAATCGCGGTACACGTTGCCGGAATCGGGATCGTCCGGGTTCGGGATAATCAGAAAGTCCTGTTTCTCCTGATACGACAGGATTTTCTCCCGGCGCGGTGGCGAATAGTTGCGCGTGTTGATGTCATGCACCAACCGCTTTGCTTCTTCACCATCGTCGCCGCGTTCAAGGAGACTAATAAGTTCGTCCTCGCTCAAAAAGTGCCGCGCAATGCTTGCAAACACAAACCGCCCGTAGTGTCCGATGTCGGTTCCCTCATTGAGAGCGTCTATGAGGTGCTCCATCATCGCGTCTTTTCGCAGGGCTTCGATTGCTTCAGGGTTGATTTCGTCTTTTTTTCGTGCCATAGTTCCGTGGTATCCATTCCGTTGGTGAACATTTGTTCGCTATTCTGTTTTACCCGGCTGTCCATGCAAACGAAACCTTACTGCCCGCCACGATTTTGTATCGCGCCAAACCGAATCGCTCATCATGCCCCAAGAATGCCGCGCCTTCCGGTGCGGGAGCCGCGCCCGGCAGGTGCAGTTCGTCAAGCCCCGCGCCGCCTTCCGGCATTGTCACCGTGATTGTGTCGCCGCTTTTCGTCATACGAACCGCGCCGCGCTTCGTATGCGTCACGATGTCGAACCCCGCCAAGCCGCCCGGTTGCGGACGGACGGCAAGGCTTTCGCCGCCCGTTTCCAGAGGCGATACCCCGGCAAGCCCGTCGAAAACGGCGGCGAGCGGAGCAATCGGGATGTGGCTCCATTCGTCGGTGCTGTCGCGGCGCGGCGACCAGAACTCGGAAAGCGTGTTGTTTTCCAAAACGCTCGGCATTGTTGCCCACCGTTCGCGCAGGTCGGCAAGCACGGCGTCCATGCGTCCGTGCCGAATCAACGCCCAGACGTTCCAAACCACGTTCGCTGGGTAGGAACGTCCCATGCGCGAATCGTTTCCGGCGAGCGCGGCAAGGCACTGCGCGTCGGCGTTGCCGGGGCAAAAATCGTAGAGCAGAGCGGTTGCGAGGGAGCGGTCGCACAAGCGCGGCTCGCTCTTTTCTTGCGGATTGACGACGAATAGTTGGCGGTCGGCATCCCAGTACCGCTCCTGTATTTTGGAAAGAAGGCGACCCGCGAGCGCGTCTGCCTGTGCCGCCCGTTCGGGTTCGCCGAGGGCGCGGGCAAGCGGCGCGAACGCGAACCGCAAGCCCGAAACGGCATACAGGTTCCACGCGCACCGTTTATCGCTTTGTTTTTGGTATGCCGTGTGGTCTATCCAGACCGTCGGCACTCCGATATTTTCCACGGGAAGCAAGCCATCCACCTCGGCTAAGCCCGCGAGATAATTTACAAAGCGGCACAGCGCGGCAAACGGTTCATTCAAGGCTTGCGCGTCCCCGGTGTCACGGTAGTGGTGGAAACAGTCATGCATGAAACCGACGCCGTGGTCGAGAAGGGGCCCCCACGGTGTCATGCCGACCTGCCTCTGTGCAAGTCGGTTTAAGCGGTCGTAAGCGGGCCATGTGTCTAAAAAGTAGCCATCCGAGGTTAGTCCTTGCGCCCATGTGTTCAAAAAGCGGGCGGGAAGGCGCGTTTCGCCAAAAGCCCGGCGCAGGTACAAAAGCGCGTGACCGACATCGCCGCTGTACTGCTGACGCTCCCGCGCCATGCCGTCGCACACGGTTTCCTGCGCAGCAAGGTGAAGCGTGTGAATCGCGGCGTCCATGAGTTTCTGTAACGGCGGCTCGCCGATAATGATTTGCGGCGTGTTCGCCCACCCATAGCGGCGCGTCCGCACCCCGACGTCGCGCACCGTTACCGGCGTCGTAGCGTTCCGAACGTGAACCTGCAAAAAGCGGAATGCCTCGTACTCGAACGCCTCGAAGGTATTTAACCCCTCGCGGCACACCATGCGCGTCCAGTTGAAAAACTGTGTATCGAGCAGCGTTACGGATTCGGGGTGGTGCGCTTCAGAAACCAGTATTTCGATAACCGTACCCGCCG
Organism: Armatimonadota bacterium; assembly: GCA_014380985.1. Lineage (GTDB taxonomy): Bacteria > Armatimonadota > Armatimonadia > Armatimonadales > Armatimonadaceae > JACMIU01. The sequence goes on from JACMIU010000631.1 coordinate 21,435, forward strand.
CCGCTTCCGTTTCGAGGCGCGGAAAACCAAGCGTTTCCTCGTGCCATGCGAACGTGGCATAGACGCTTTCACCGGGAACGGTCGCCGGAAGTTGCCAATCGCCCCCGGCGAGCGGCACGGCAACGGCATCATCCCGCGTTCCGGTGAACGCGCCGGGAACGCGAAAATCGAACCAGTCGTCGGGCGATTCGTGCCACGATAATCGCCCCGCCGCCGCAAGGGTCGCCGCTTCGGAGACGGTTTCGGACAGAAGCGGCATACACCGCGCCCGAATCCGGCAGGCGTCGGGGCTTGTCGCGCCGCCGTCCCCGGCGTAGTCGCGGTACGACGACACCAGCGACGATTGGTTCGCGGCGACGTTCGGCAGAAGCATTGGCGCGAGCCAATCGGTGGCGTCGAACGCGGGCATATCCCAACCGTGCGGGTGAAGCCGCGCATCGAAAATCTCCTGCAACGCCCGCAGATACCAGCGTTTCGCCCGACCGGGCGGATGGGCGCGATCTATGCGGCAACGCCAATCGCCGCCGTCCCCGGTAGCAATCGTTTCGGTCACGCCGTCGGCGTAGGTGAGCGAAAGGCGCAGAATCAAGCCGGGCTTGCCAAGCGGATGGGTTCCGTCGCCGTATCCGAAATGGCACACCTCGACGCCTAAAGTGTTCATGCCGGGCGTCAGGGCGGTAGCGAAATCATCGGGAAACGGGTCGGCTTCGGGTGTGCGCGGGTCGCTCGGCGCGTTGCCCCACTGGATTCGCGCCCCGTTTAGCGTCAGTCGGTAGCGGCTCTCCGCCAGAATGTAGCCGGTCGTGCTAACGGGCACGGAATCGGTTCGCACGGCAAGCGGTCGGCGAAACAGCACGAACGTTCCCGGCAGGGTGCGCCCGGAAGGAAGCCAAACCCAGTGAGCGGGCGACAAATCGAGCGGCGGATAGAAGGGGTTGTGCGACGGTTCGGCGATCATAGCGCGGGTACGGTTCCCCGCCCGTGTCCGCGAATCCTGCTTCTACGGTTATCTATTCGGGGGCGTAACCGGATATTGCCCGTACTTCCGGTGGTTGCCATGCGAGAACGATTTTGTCCTTCGGCACGCCCACGTCTCCAGTTCGCCCGCGACACCGTTCAGAACGCGAAACTGGGTGCATTCCCCGTGTTACGCGAACCTGTTTTCTTCCCCTCTATGCGCATCGTCTGACGTACCGCA
>JACMIU010000632.1 GCA_014380985.1 Armatimonadota bacterium
AAACTCATCGCCGAGCGCAGGGCGTTCATGGTGTCGGCAAGCGATTGTTTTTTAAGCGAAGCGCACACTTTCCAACTACCGGTGTGATAGCGGCTGGATACCGTGAGAGTCACTCCAGTTTGCTGGCTGATTTGCGCGAGCAGGTCGGCAATATAGATTTCGGAATCAACGACATCAACCACGCTTTTTTGTAGCCGATTGTCGCTCCTCTTTTCCGCTTCGCCGAGTGTGCTGAAGATGGCAGGAGAACTCGCTTCGTTAGTAACCTTTGTAGGGGCTTGAGCAGAAACCAGTGATTGCAAAGTAGCACCGGTCGTCGCAAGAAGCGCGACGCAAACAGACGCAGGAAACTTTCTCATAAACAAACCCCTTTCATGTAAGGACGATTGAGAATGAAGGCAATACGATTCAACAAATGGGCATTGCCTCTCTGTAAACATATAACGAATACGCTAATTTACCGCCACATTCACGGTATTTTGTACGCGGCGGATTGATATACCCGCACGTAGTTAACGAGATACTTTTGCGGAAACGCCGCGTCGTCAATGCCTTTCTGCCCGCCCCAGTCGCCGCCCACGGCTAAGTTCAGTAGCAGGTAGCACCGTCCGTCAAACGCCCATTTGTCCGGCGTTGTGTACGGAAACGTCCAGTATTTTTTGCCGTCAATAAAGGCGTCAATTCGGTCGGGATGCCACTCGACCGCGTACACGTGAAAATCGTCGCCGACTTTGGGTATCGTTATCGTGCCGCCGTCCGCCTGATGCTTCGCGCCGCTCGCGCCCCAGTGCATCGTGGCATGAACGATTCCGGGTTCGTGTCCGACGTGTTCCATGATGTCAATTTCACCGCAACGGGGCCAACCGACTACGCCGATGTTCTCGCCCATCATCCATATAGCGGGCCACTGCCCCCGCGCTACCGGGATTTTCGCCCGAACTTCGATGCGCCCGTAGAGAAACGCCGTTTTGCCAAGCGTATTAACACTCGCCGATGTGTACGCCGCGCCCTCGAAGGCTTCGCGCCGCGCTTCAATCACGAGGTTGCCGTTTTCGACGCGCACGTTCTCCTTGCGCTTCGTGTACGTTTGCGCCTCGTGATTGCGAACCAGTCCGAGTTCGTAGCCCCACTTCTTCGGGTCGGGCGCACCGGTGTAATCGAACTCATCGTTCCAGATAAGTTTCCATTCTTGGGGAAACGGTTTTGCTTTTTGCATTTTCTTATGTTCTTTCTGTGTTCGCCCTTCTCCTACCCGATATTACATCGTCAAAACCGTTGTCACTAATTTGTAGCAGTAGCCGTCCGTGTGCGGTTCGCCCAAACTGCGCACGAGGTACGGCATCACACCGGGCGCGATACCGACTTCGACGGGCGAATAGGAACCGATATTGAACGTCCGCAGACGCTTCTTGGAAACGGGGGCGTTGAGCGGGAGCTCGTAAATCGCGCCGCCGATGAAAAACCAAACGCGGAAACCAAGTCGAGGCGGTTCGCCGTGGCGCGGCGTCCCGGCGGCGACTTGAAAGCGAACCGCGCCGGGACGAACCAGCGCAGGCGACGAAGCACTTTTACGGAGCGTGACCGCCGACGATAGCACCCGCTTCGCCGTGCAACCGAACAGTTGTGGCTCGCAAACGCGCACTGATTCCAGCGTTTGTAGCACCGCTTCATCGGGTGCTGCGGGGCGTTCCACCAGTCGCCACGGCGCGGCAGCGACCAGCCGGTCTTCGGGATGGTATGCCTTGTGCGGCGCGGCACTACGCAGGGGAATGTCCAGAATATCCCACAGGGCGGGGTTGGACAGGTCGGGAAGCCGGTACTGCGCCGGGTACAGTTCGCCGGTCGCGCCCGTTCCGACCGGGCGAAGCCACTGCCCGCACCTGTCGTCTATGCGAATCCCGGCGACCAACGCCCGTATATTTTCCGAAAACGCCAAACAAACCATTCGTGCCGTTTCCGCCACCTTTCGCCCCCTTTAGACGATTTGTACCTCGTGTCCGCCGCGCACCACTTCGCCGAGAAGCACCGCCGATTCGCCGGAAGCGTTCAGCGCGTCGGTGATTGCCACCGCTTGTTCGCGGGGTGTGATCAGCACCATACCGATTCCCATGTTGAACGTTCGGTACATCTCGTGCGCGGGAACATTGCCGACGGTCTGAATGTAGGAGAACACGGCGGGCGGGTTCCACATTCGCCGCTCCACGACAACGCCGGTTCCGGCGGGAAGCACACGAGGAATGTTGTCGTAGAAGCCGCCCCCGGTGATATGCGCCATCGCGTGAATATCGAACGAGTCGAGGAGGGGCAGGATCGCGGGCGCGTAGCAACGGTGCGGCGTCAATAATTCTTCGCCGAGGGTGCGCCCGAACTCCGGGATATGTGAATCCACCGACAACTTGCCTTTTTCCATTAGCACGTGCCGGGCGAGCGAATGGCCGTTGGTGTGCAGACCGTCCGATGCCAACCCGATTAGCACGTCGCCAACCGCGACTTTCGAGCCGTCCACGATGCGCGACCGCTCCACCAAACCGACGATGCACCCGGCTAAATCGTACTCGCCATCGGCGTACATTCCCGGCATTTCGGCGGTTTCGCCGCCAATCAGGGCGCATCCCACGGCGCGGCAACCGGTCGCCATGCCTTTGACGACATCGGCGGCAACCTGCGGCGACAGTTTGCCCGTGCCGAAGTAATCGAGGAAGAACAGGGGCCGCGCTCCCTGCACCAGAATATCGTTCACACAGTGCCACACCAGATCGCGTCCCACGGTATCATGAATCCCGGTCAGCACAGCAATTTTGAGTTTCGTTCCCACGCCGTCAATCGAGGATACCAAAACCGGATCGTCACACGCCGACTTATCGAATGCGAACATCGCGCCGAAACTACCGACATCCGCCAGCACGTTCGGTGTAAACGTCGAGCGGATGTGCGCTTTCATGCGGTGGACGGCTTCATTTCCGGCGTTTATCGAAACGCCCGCGTCGGCATACGTGGTCGGGGTTGGCTCTAAATCAGTCATAACGCGCTCATTGTACCGCGCCTATGGTACAATCGGGCAACGTGGCTAACCCGACCGCTTCGCGCCTTCTTCTTGTCAAACTGTCATCGCTCGGCGACGTAGTTCATGCTTTGCCGCTTCTACAGGCGTTGCGGGCGGGTCTCGCTCCCGACGCCGTGATTGCTTGGGCGGTGGCAAAACCGTTCGCGCCACTCCTCGAAAATAATCCGCATCTATCTTGGACGCACGTTTTACCGTCGAAAAGGGCGGCAGACGTTTGGAAGTTCGGGCAGGAACTGCGCTCACACGGATACGAAACCGCGTTTGACGCGCAGGGGCTTTTCGTGTCCGGCGCGGTGACGGCACTTTCCGGCGCGGCACGGCGTGTCGGCTTCGACGGCAACCGCGAAGGGAACGCCTTGTTCATGACGGATGCGGTAGTTCCGAGTGGCGAACGTTTCCACGTTGTTCAACGGTTGTTAGGGTTTTGCGACACGCTGGACATCCCGCGTCCGGCACGAATCGAACCGCAAACGTATTTGACAACGACCGACGTTTCCGCGCTTCTCGCACCGCTTGCGGGCGGTGACGCGCCGGTAGTCGGTTGCGTGATCGGGGCGTCCGTCGCCAATAAATCGTGGACAATTGAGCGTTGGCAACTGTGTTTGCGACTGATGGGCGAAGCGGGTTGTCGCCCGGTGCTTCTCGGCGCGGCAAGCGATGCAACAAGCGGAGACGCACTCGCGGCAAGCGGGGCATTGAATCTTGTCGGCAAAACGTCACTTCCCGAACTCGCGTCGGTGCTGGCGAAATGCGCCGTGGTCATCGGGCCCGATTCCGGCGCGACGCATTTAGCGGTCGCCGTGGGAACGCCCGTGGTCGGCTTGTACGGCGTCACCGACCCGGCGAAAACTGGCGTGCTTTGGGGAAGTGGTCCCGCCATGGTACTGGACTATGCCGAAACCGACGCGCCGCCCGCAACGCGCCGCGCCCGCCACCCGACTCTGACAGACGCCCTCGCCCGTATCCCCGCGCAAGCCGTCGCCGACGCCGCGCTTCGCCTGATAAGATAAGAGGGCATGAATCTTTTAGCCGTGAACCTGAACTATCTCGGCGACGCGCTTTTCACGACGCCCGCGTTGTCCGCGCTTCGCGCCCGGTTTCCGGGCGTCCGCATGGACGTGCTTGCCGGGGAACGCGCCGCCGCGATGCTTGATGGCGACCCGGCAATTTCTCGTTTACTACTTCGTCCACCGCACCGGGGTATGGAACGCGCCACGGTGTTGCGGCGAACGCTCGCCGAGGGAGACTACGACGCCGTGGTGCTGTTTCAAAGCACGTTGTCGAACGCCTTGCTAACCTATCTGCGCCGGGTTCCGGTGCGCGTTGGGTTCGCACAAGACGGTTGCGGGCCGTTTCTGACGCACCCGGTGGTGGAACGCGGCGTTGGCGAGCATATCGTGGATGCGTATGTGCGCCTCGCCGAAGCGTTGACCGGGGAGCAAATCGCCGCACAAGCCGCCTCCGAAGGTTTGCGAATCACGGTGGCGGAGGAGGATGCCCGTTTCGCCGAAGCATTTCTTAAGGACGTTTGTGCCGGGGGCGAACCGGTCATCGGCTTGGTGATTGGCGCGACGCGCCCGCAAAAACGCTGGTTCGAGGAGTATTTCGCCCGCCTCGCCGACTTGCTACATACCCGGCTTGGGGCGTCGGTTTTGCTGTTAGGCGGGCCCGATGAAACCGCGTCCGCCGCCCGAATCGCTCGAATGTGCCGCGTCGCCACGCTTCATTCGGCGATTGGCAAAACCACCGAGAAACAGTTGGCGGCGATTTCGGCGCGACTTTCCGCCATTGTTTCCGGCGATTCGGGGCCCCTTCATATCGCCACCGCCGTTCGTACCCCCGTGGTCGCGCTGTTCGGCTCGACCGACCCCGCCGACACGGGCCCGTGGCAACCTGAGCACGGCGCAACGGTTCCCGCTATCACGCTGTATGACCGCCTCGGTTGCGCCCCGTGCCGCAAAAGCCCGACCTGTGGTGGCACGTTCGATTGTTTGTGGACACTGACGCCGGAGCGCGTTTTCGACGCGGTTTATGAGCTCGTTGGCGCGAACCGAATCGCCGTCAAGCCCGCGAAATATCAGGCACTGCCGGTAACAAACGACCTGCCGGAACTTGAGCCACGCCGGGTTGTAACGGCGAATGCTTTTTCGCCCGCATCGGTGCTGGTGATTACCAAGCATCACTTTATGGGCGACGCGATTGTCACCGTGCCGCTTCTTCGCGCCGTGCGGCAGATTTGGGGCAACACGCGCCTTTCGGTGCTGACCGGCGCGGCGGCGGCAACGGTGCTGGAAGGTTGCCCCTATACGGACAAAATTATCGCCTACAACCCGAAGCAAGAGCGTGGGTACTTGCGACAAATCCGCTTTTTGCGCGAAGTGGAGGAACACGCGCCGGAAATGTGTTTGGTGGTAGACCGGTCGTTTCGCACGGCGGTTTTGGCGGCGGCGACCGGCGCACAGGTGCGGGCGGGTTTTGCCGTGGAATACCGCTCGCCGCTGTTGACGCACCCGGTCGGCTACAAACTGGATCGGCGCGAAATCGAATGCTGCCTTGATATTTTGCGCGTTTTGGTTGCCGACGCACCGGGAAGCGATTCGCGCTACGATCCCGCGCCCGAACTTTGGATAACGGGCGAGGAGCGACAGAGCGGTCGGACGATTCTACAGGACGTTGGTGCAAGCGGTTTCGACACGCTAATCGGCTTTCAGCCCGGCGCGACTTTCACGGTGAAGCAGTGGGACACGGCGCGGTTCGCGGCGGTCGCCGACGCTTTGACACGGGCAAACCCCGGCGCGGCAATCGTGCTGTTCGGTGGCAGGAATGAGATGGAAACCGCGAAGCAGTTCCGCGAGTTGGTTTCGCCGAAAACGCCCGTGTTCGATTTGACCGGCACCACTTCGCTTCGGGAAACGATGGCGACGCTTTCTTATATGTCGTTATTCATCAGTAACGACACCGGCGTCGCGCATATCGCGGCGGGCTTGCGGGTTCCGTTGGTGACGCTGTTCGGGGCGACCATCGCGCACAAGTGGGGCAACTACGGCGCGTTCAACGCCGTGATTCGCGCCGATGATAGCGATTTAACGAACCTGTCGCCGGAGCAGGTGACGCTGGCGGCGACGCGAATCCTTGCGAAGGTGCGGCGCGAAGCGTGACGGGGCAAATCAAGAAAGTTTGCATGATCAGGTTCGGCGGAATGGGCGATATTTTGTTGGCGACGCCCGCCCTTCGCGCCGTGTCCGAAACGTTCAACACCGAAGCGATTGACATAATCGTCGGCAAGCGGATGGGCGACGCCGTGACGGGAATCCCGTATATTCGCCGTGTCACTGAGTGGGACAAGGCGGGCGCGGACGCGAACCTGCCGAACTTCATCCGCTTTTTAGCCGAACTACGCCGCGAACGCTACGACCTGTTTCTGAACTTCCAACCGGGAAGCCGCTCCATTCTGATGGGGTTGGCGTCCGGCGCGAAGCGGGTTCTCACGTTCACGAAAGACCGGCGCAAACAACGTGAAACCGGGCGCGTCCGGCACGCGATTGATGACTTCACGAAGGAACTCAAGCCGCTCGGCATCGAAACCGTGACCGACCGGCACATGAACTTTCATGTTCCCGAAGCGGCGCGGGAATCGTGCGCGGATGTTCGCCGGGCGCACGGCGTTGCCGGTCGCTACATCGTGGTCAATCCGGCTTCTACCCGCCTTGTCAATCGCTATCCGCCGGAACGGTGGGCAGAAGTGATTGATGAACTAACGCGAACGCTACCGGGTTTCGCCGTGGTGCTGTCCGGCGCACCGAACGAGTGCGAATTAGCGAATGCAGTTTTGCAGGGCGTTCGACCCGGCGCGAATGCGGTTTCCCTTGCCGGTTTGCTGACCGTAAAGGAACTCGGCGCGTTGCTCGAAAGCGCGGACTGCGTTCTGACTGGCGACACGGGCCCGCTTCATATCGCGTCGGCGGTCGGCGCACCCGTGGTGTGCCTGTCGGGAGCCGCCGACCCCGACCGCACGGGCCCCGTTTCGCCGCGGGATTTGGTGGTGATTCGGCGCGATTTGCCGTGTGTGCCGTGCCAAGACCGGGTTTGTCGGCGCAGCGATATTGCCTGCATGACCGGTCTGCCGATAGAATGGGTGGTGAACGCCGCTACGAAACGAATGGAGAAATTATGAAGCCACCGCACACCCGCGAAACGTTTGCCGCACTTGCCAATCATCTGCGCGGCGAAAACAAGCGCGTCGTGTTCACCAATGGCGTGTTCGACATTTTGCACGTCGGGCATTTACGCTATCTTCAGCAGGCTCGCTCCCTCGGCGACGCGCTTCTGGTCGGCGTTAACGCGGACGCTTCGGTGCGAAGGCTAAAAGGCGATTCGCGCCCCGTCAATGGCGAAAACGAACGCGCCGAACTGTTAGCCGCCCTGCGTTGTGTGGACGGCGTTTGCGTTTTCGGCGAGGATACTCCGGTGGAACTGATTCGCGCTGTGCGTCCCGATATTCACGCCAAAGGCGGCGACTACAAAAACGCCGACGTTTTGCCTGAAACGCCTGTCGTCCGCGCTCTGGGCGGCGAGGTCGTCATTCTGCCGCTTGTGCCGGATAGGTCAACCAGCCGAATTATCGCCCTGCTCGAAGGTGAGAAAGCGGCGTGAAAATCTTGCAGGTCGCTTCGGGCTTGAGCGGGTGGGGCGGCATCGAGGCACACGTGATCGCCCTATCGAGCGAACTGGCGAAGCGCGGTCACGATGTCCGCGTCGCCTGTCAACCGGGCAAGTTTGTCGAAGCCGAGGCGCAAAAACGGGGTCTACCGATCGTGCCGCTCACCTGTCGTAAAAAGCACGACTGGACGTCGGCGCGAAGTTTCGCGGACGTTTACCGCGCACACCACTTCGATGTGGTTCACGTCCACGGCGGGGCGGATCACGTCGTTCCGCCGTTCGTCGCAAGGCGTTGCGGGGTTCCGGCAGTGCTGATGACGCGCCATTCGCCGAAACCGCTCAACGCCGTTAGCCG